>NZ_JBEXSW010000016.1:0-14294 GCF_040613775.1 Streptomyces sp. NPDC006208
CGGTTACATTCCGAACCCGGAAGCTAAGCCTTTCAGCGCCGATGGTACTGCAGGGGGGACCCTGTGGGAGAGTAGGACGCCGCCGAACAATCTTTCAAGGACCCTTGGTCCAGCGTTCACGCTGGACCAAGGGTCCTTTTTTGTTTTGCTGATTTGCCGAAGCGCGACCGATGGCCGGCTGCGCGAGAATGACTGTGGTACCCGAAGACAGGAGTCACACCGATGTCCACCAACTCTCCCGACGATCGTCCGGATCGAGAGCCGCGTCGCAGGGACGGTGGTGACCGCGGCGGTTTCCGCGGTGGTCGTGACGACCGGGATCGTGGGCCTCGCCGGGACGGAGACAACGACCGTGGCGGATACCGCGGTTCGCGTGATGACCGTGGTGGCCGCCCCAGCAGCGGGGGTGGTGGCTTCCGTCGCGATGACCGGCCTGGCGATCGTGACCGCGACCGTGGTCCGCGTCGGGACGATGACCGTGGTCCGCGTCGGGACGATGACCGTGGTGGGTACCGCGGTTCGCGTGATGACCGTGGTGCCGGCCGCCCCAGCAGTGGCGGTGGCTTCCGTCGTGATGACCGTGCCGGTGGCAGTGGCGGTGGCTTCCGCCGTGACGACCGTGGCGGTGGCGGTGGCTACGGGCGCCGTGACGACCGGCCCAGCGGCCCCCGTCGCGAGGACGACCGCGGTGGTCAGCGCTGGCCCCGCGACGACCGCGGTGCCGGCCGCCCCAGCAGTGGCGGCGGGTTCCGTCGTGATGACCGTGGCGGCGCCGGTGGCGGTGGCTTCCGGCGTGACGATGACCGTGGTGGGTACCGCGGGCCCCGTGACGACCGTGGTGCCGGCCGCCCCAGCAGTGGCGGCGGGTTCCGTCGTGATGACCGTGGCGGCGCCGGTGGCGGTGCCTTCCGGCGTGACGACCGGCCTGGTGGCAGTGGCGGTGGCGGTGGCTACGGGCGCCGTGACGACCGGCCCAGCGGCCCCCGTCGCGAGGACGACCGCGGTGGTCAGCGCTGGCCCCGCGATGACCGCGGTGCCGGCCGCCCCAGCAGTGGCGGCGGGTTCCGTCGCGACGACCGTGCCGGCAGCGGTGGCTACGGGCGCCGGGACGACGAGCGTGGTGGCGGGTTCCGTCGCGACGACGACCGCGGTGGGTACCGCGGTCAGCGGGACGATCGCCGGGATGACCGTCGCGACGATCGCAGGGATGATCGCCGTGATGACCGTCAGGGTGGCTTCCGTCGCGATGACCGTGACAGGGACCGGGATCGTGCTCCGCGTCGGGACGATGACCGTGGTGGGTACCGCGGTCCCCGCAGCGACGACCGTGGTAGCGGCCGCCCCGGCGGCGGCGGTGGCTACGGGCGCCGTGACGACCGGCCCAGCGGCCCCCGTCGCGACAGTGACCGTGGTGGCTTCCGCGGTCCCCGCAGCGACGACCGTGACCGCGATCGCGACCGCGGCGGCTTCCGTGGCCAGCGTGGCGACCGTGACCGGGACCGCGGTGGCTACGGCCGTCGCGAGGACCGGGACCGTCCGGACCGCGAGCCCATCAAGCGGCTGCCGATTCCCGACGACGTCACTGGCGAGGAGATCGACAAGGACGTACGGCAGGAGCTCCAGAGCCTGCCGAAGGGCCTCGCCGAGGACGTTGCCAGGAACCTCGTCATGGTCGCGAACCTGATCGACGAAGACCCCGAGCAGGCGTACGCCTACTCCCGGGTGGCGCTGCGGCTCGCCTCGCGTGTGGCTGCTGTGCGCGAGGCGGCGGGCTTCGCCGCGTACGCGACGCAGAAGTACTCCGAGGCGCTGGCCGAATTCCGGGCGGCCCGGCGGATGACCGGCGGCGTCGAGCTCTGGCCCGTCATGGCGGACTGCGAGCGCGGGCTCGGACGGCCCGAGCGGGCGATGGCCATGGCCGGTGAGCCCGAGGTCCAGAAGCTCGACAAGGCCGGCCAGGTCGAGATGCGGCTCGTCGCCGCCGGAGCACGTCGGGACATGGGGCAGATCGACGCCGCCATCGTGACCCTGCAGAGCCCTGAGCTGGCGTCCAGCTCGGTGCAGCCCTGGACCGCGCGGCTGCGGTACGCGTATGCCGACGCGCTCCTGGCCGCCGACCGGGAGGGTGAGGCGCGCGAGTGGTTCGCCAAGGCGCTCGAGGCCGACAAGGACGGAGCGACCGACGCGTCGGACCGCCTTGCCGAGCTGGACGGAGTGGAATTCGTCGACGTCATGGACGAGGACGACCACGACGACGTCCACGGCCCCGACGACGCGCACGACCACGACGACGCGCACGACCGCGATGGCGAGGACGAGCACGACACCGCGGACGGGACCGAAGGCAAGCAGGCCGAGTAAGTCCGATTGAGCGTATGGCTGAGGGCGGCACCCGCTGTGGGTGCCGCCCTCAGCCATGTTCACGCCGCGTCAGTCCAGTGCGAGGCTGCGCAGGACGAGTCCCGTGGCCGGCTTCGGGCCGAACGACGTCGACTTCCGGGGCATCGTCACGCCCTCGCGCGCCAGGTCGCGCACGACGTCCTCCCGTACCGGATGCATCAGCACCGCCGTGCTGCCGCGGCGTTCGGCCTGGTCGACGGCGGCCAGGGTGTCGTGGATGTACCCGATGTGCTCGGGGGCGTCCGGGATCTGCCAGACATGGTCCAGGAGCGTGGCGTGCAGGACGGTCGCGTCCAGGCTGCGCCAGGTCTCGGGACGGTCGGCGCGGACCGTACGGGACAGCAGCTGCGGATCCGGCCGGTCGATGAGGTGGAAGGAGCCGTCGCCGGCGAGGAGAAAGGCGTTGCCTTCCGCCGCCGCCTCCGCGAGAGCGGCCAGTGCCTGCTCCAGCGGGACGTCGAGCCGCCGGCTGCGGAAGGAGTCGCCCAGCGAGGCGAGCGCTTGGGAGACCGGGAGTTGGTGCAGCAGCCGGTGGATCGCGCGGACCTGGAGCGGGTAGCGGGCCGTGTCGATGAGCAGCACCAGGCCGTAGTTCCACGGGCCGTGCGAGGGGTGCTCGGCGCGCAGGCGCAGGTATGTCGCCCAGCGGTGGTGACCGTCGGCGATCAGGGCCTGACGCCGGGACAGATCGTCGCGCACCTCGGCCAGTTCACCCGGCTCCGTGATCGACCAGAGCAGATGGCTGAAACCGTCCTCGGTCGTGGTCGACAGCAGCGGAGGCCGCCGGGCTGCGCGCTCGATGACGGCTGCCGCGCCGTTCCCGTTGTTCGTACTGCGATAGGTGAGCAGCAGCGGCTCCAGATTGGCGGCCGTCGTACGCATCAGGGCGGCCCGGTCCGCGACGATGTCCGGCATCACGTCCTCGTGCGGCAGGACCACCCCCTCGGACGGCTCCGACAGGGCGAGTGCCCCGATGATGCCGCGCTGCAGGATGTCGCCCTTGCGCTGCTCGTACACGTACAGCGCGGGCTCGGGGTCCGGGGCCAGAACGCCTTCGGTGAGCCACCGCGACAGGGTGTCCGCGGCCTTGCGATGGCGGGTGCCGGCGGCGGCCGCCTGCGGGAGGATCAGCCGGACGATGTTGTACGGATCCGCCGACTCCAGGTGGTGCAGGCCGTCGGGGCGCACGACCACGTCGTACGGCGGCGAGGTCACGGCGGCGAGACTGCCCACCCGCTCAGGGACATAGCGCAGTCCACGGAACGGGATCAGATGCAGACCGTCATTGGCCGCCGGACCTTCGGTGTTCATTTGTGCATCGTATGTGGGGTGCGCACATGAGCGATGATCGGGGGAGTGAACCCGAGCGCGAGGAGCGGAAGCGGATGAGTCAGCAGGGCAGGAACCGGCCGAGCGGCAGTACGCAGGCACTGAGCGAGGCGTACGACACGGCCCTGCTGGATCTCGACGGTGTGGTGTACGCGGGCGGCGAGGCGATCGCGCACGCGGTCGAGTCGCTGGGGACGGCGCGCGCGGGCGGTATGCACCTCGCGTACGTCACCAACAATGCGCTGCGCACGCCCGACGCCGTGGCGGACCATCTGACCGAGCTGGGGATTCCGACCGCCGCGGACGATGTCATCACCTCTGCGCAGGCGGTGGCCCGGCTGATCTCCGAGCAGGTTCCGGCCGGATCCCGGGTGCTGGTGATCGGCGGCGAGGGGCTGCGGGTCGCGCTGCGCGAGCGCGGTCTCGAGCCGGTGGACTCGGCCGATGACGGTCCGGTGGCGGTCGTCCAGGGGTACGGCGGTCCGGAGCTTGCCTGGGGGCGCTTCGCCGAGGCCTGCTTCGCGATCGCGCGCGGGGTGCCGTGGTTCGCGTCCAACACGGATCTGACGATCCCGAGCGCGCGCGGCATCGCGCCCGGCAACGGCGCCGCGGTGGAGGTCGTGCGCATCGCCACGGGAGCCGTCCCGCAGGTCGCCGGGAAGCCGTTGCCCCCGATGCACCGCGAGACGATCCTGCGGACGGGTGCCGAGCGGCCGCTGGTGGTCGGCGACCGGCTGGACACGGACATCGAGGGCGCGTTCAACGGTGGCGTGGACTCGCTGCTCGTCCTGACCGGGGTGACGGACGCGGCGCAGCTGCTGGCCGCCGTGCCCCAGCACCGGCCGACCTATGTGGATGCCGATCTGCGGGGGATGCTCACCGGGCAGCCCGCAGTGGCGGAGAGCGAGGACGGGTTCCGCTGCGGTGGATGGACGGCCACGGCGCGCGGTGAGGTGCTGGCGCTGGAGGGCGACGGCGAGTCGCTGGACGGGCTGCGGGCGCTGTGCGCTGCCGCCTGGTCGCACGCGGGGGACGGCGCGTGCACGCTCGACGCCGGAAAAGCCCTGGCCCGGCTGGGGTTGTAGCCCGAGGTCAGCTGCCTTGGTTCGAGGCGCCGACTCCCGCCGCCGAGGCGCTACCAAAGGGAGGCTAACCTAACCGCGTGTTGGTCGACAGTCCCCCGAAACAGAGCGCGGAGCCGCTATCCGCACCGGTGACTCCCAAGCGGCACGCCTTGCGTGCCGTCGGGTTGCTCGTGTCGTTCGGCGTCCTGCTGCTGGTGTGCGTCGCGAGCATCGCCTTGGGCGCCAAGGCGATTCCGCTCTCCGATGTGTGGGACGGCCTGTTCCACAACACCGGCACCGGCAACGACGTGATCATCCGGGATGTGCGCGTCCCGAGGACGCTGCTCGGCGTTGTCGTCGGTGCGGCCCTCGGGCTCGCCGGTGCGGTGATGCAGGCGCTGACCCGTAACCCCCTGGCGGAGCCAGGCCTGCTGGGGGTGAGCGCCGGTGCCTCGGCGGCCGTCGTCTCCGCCATCAGCTTTCTCGGTGTCACCTCGCTCACCGGTTTCGTGTGGTTCGCGCTCCTCGGCGCGGCCGTGGTGTCCAGTGCCGTGTACGTCCTCGGCGGCAGCCGCGGCGCCACCCCGGTGCGGCTGGCGCTCGCGGGGACGGCCGCGACTGCCGCGCTGTACGGCTACATCAACGCAGTTCAGTTGCTCGACGCGGCCGCGCTGGACCGGCTGCGCTTCTGGACGGTGGGATCGCTCGCCTCGGCCGACATGGGAACGATCAAGAAGGTCGCGCCGTTCATCGCCGTCGGCATCGTGCTGGCGCTGCTGCTGGCCCGGCCGCTGAACGCGATGGAGATGGGCGACGACACCGCCCGTTCGCTCGGCGCGCACCTGAACCGCACCCGCGTCCTGTCGATGCTCACCGTCACCCTGTTGTGCGGGGCGGCGACCGCCGCTTGCGGGCCGATCGTCTTCATCGGTCTGATGATTCCCCACCTCGTCCGCGCCGTCACCGGGCCCGACATGCGCTGGATCCTGCCGTACGCGGCGGTGCTCTCGCCGGTCCTGCTGCTGGGCGCCGATGTCATCGGCCGGGTCGTCACGCGCCCCTCCGAGCTGCAGGTCGGCATCGTGACCGCACTCATCGGCGGGCCCGTCTTCATCCAGCTCGTACGCCGCAAGAGGATGGCCCAGCTGTGAGGAACGTGATGCGTACACCCGGCGGGCTCTCCGTACGGGTCGACCCCCGGTCGGCGGTCGTCGTCCTGCTGCTCGCCGCCGCCGCGGCGGCTACGGCAGTGGTCCTCATCGGCAGCGGTGACTTCCCGATGTCGTTCGGCGACGTGGTCGGCACCCTTCTCGGGAACGGCACGCCGGCGCAGGAACTCATCGTCCGGCAGCTGCGCCTGCCGAGGGTGCTGGTCGCGCTGCTCGTCGGGGCGTCCCTGGCGCTCAGCGGCGCGATCTTCCAGTCCCTGTCCCGTAATCCGCTCGGCAGCCCCGATGTGATCGGCTTCGGCCAGGGCTCCGCCGTCGGCGCGCTCAGCGTCATCGTGCTCACCCAGGACGGGGCGCTCGCGGTGGCGGGCGGCGCGGTGGCGGGCGGTGTGGTGACCGGTGCCGCCGTGTACGTACTGGCCTTCAAGCGCGGCGTGCACGGCCTGCGGCTGGTGCTCGTCGGTATCGGCGTAGCGTCCATGCTCACGGCCGTGATCCACTATCTGGTGACCAAGGCGAGCCTGGTGGACGCCACCCGGGCCACGCTCTGGATGACCGGGTCCCTCGACGGACGCGACTGGGCGCAGGTGTGGCCGCTGCTCGGGATGTGCGCGGTGCTGATGCCACTGGTGTTCCTGCACGGGCGGCCCCTGCGGATGCTGGAGATGGGCGACGACGCGGCGTACGCGCTCGGGGTGCCGGTCGAGCGCACCCGAGTGGTGCTGATGGCATCGGGCGTGCTGTTCATATCGGTCGCGACGGCCGCCGCCGGGCCGATCGCGTTCGTCGCGCTGAGCGCGCCGCAGCTGGCCCGCCGGCTGACCCGCTCGCCGGGGCCGAACCTGGTCGCGGCCGCCGTCATGGGCGCCGCCCTGCTGCTGGTGGCGGACTGGGTGGCCACGCACGCGTTCGGCGACCGCCTGCTTCCCGTCGGTGTGGTGACCGGGGTGCTGGGCGGCTGCTACCTGCTCTGGCTGCTCGTCACCGAGCGCAAGGCGGGACGGATATGACTTCCTACGGATCCAGGAGTACGACGGCAATGCAGCGCCTCAGCGCGGAATCGGTCACCCTCGGCTACGACCAGCGGGTCATCGCCGAGAACCTCTCGGTGGAGATTCCCGACCACTCCTTCACCGTGATCGTCGGCCCGAACGCCTGCGGCAAGTCGACGCTGCTGCGTGCCCTGTCGCGGATGCTCAAGCCCACTCGGGGCCGGGTCCTGCTGGACGGGCAGGCCATCCACTCGCTCCCCGCCAGGAAGGTCGCCAGGACGCTGGGCCTGCTGCCGCAGTCGTCGATCGCGCCGGACGGCATCACGGTCGCCGACCTGGTCGCCCGCGGGCGCTACCCGCACCAGGGGCTGCTGAGGCAGTGGTCGCCCGAGGACGAGCGGATCGTCGAGGAGTCGATGACCGCGACCGCGGTCCACGAGCTGGCGGACCGCTATGTCGACGAACTCTCCGGCGGGCAGCGGCAGCGCGTGTGGATCGCGATGGCGCTCGCGCAGCAGACACCGCTGCTGCTGCTCGACGAGCCGACGACGTACCTCGACATCCAGCACCAGCTCGAGGTGCTCGATCTGTGCGCGGAGCTCCACGAGTCGCAGGGGCGCACGCTCGTCGCGGTCCTGCACGACCTCAACCAGGCGGCCCGCTACGCGACCCACCTCGTCGCGCTGCGCGACGGCAAGGTCGTGGCGGAGGGCCCGCCGTCCGATGTGGTCACGGCGGAGCTGGTGGAGCAGGTCTTCGGGGTGAGGAGCCGGATCATCGACGACCCGGAGTCCGGCACGCCCTTGGTGGTCCCGGCGGCCCGCGGGCGCGGCGCGCAGGTGAAGGTCTGAGAGCGGACGCCGCCTTGGGCCACGAGTGCCGGCGGCGGAGCCGCGGTCGGCAGCCCTGGCTGACGCCGGCCGTCGCGCGGCCCGTGGGCCGCAGCGTGCATGGGTGCCTCGGGGACCGGCCGTGCTCCCGCGGTTCAGGCGCCGTGGACGGCGAAGCCCCGGTGGCCGGCCCGTGGGCCGCAGCGTGCATGGGTGCCTCTGGGTCCGGCCGTGCTCCCGCGGTTCAGGGGCCGTGGACGGCGAAGCCCCGGTGGCCGGCGGGCTGCGAGACCTGAAGTGACTGGGCGCCGGGCAGGCGCAGAGGCTTACGGCGGCGCGCACCGGCGCACACGGTGTGCGAGTGTCACACGCCGTGGGCCGACCGCAGGTCGTGGAGCGCCGGGGCATCCGCGCCGGCGCGACGCACACGTTGCCGGCCAGGACGCGCCCGGCAGCGCACCGGAGGTGCGCGCCGAAGTGAGCGCTACAGCAGCGTCCGCAGGCGCAGCAGGTCGCGGAAACCCGCCTCGAGTCTCACCCGGCCCGATGCCCACGCCTTGGCGAAGTTCAGTTCTCCGTCCACCATCGCGACCAGGTCGTCTCCCGTCATCGCCAGCCGGATCTGGGCCTTGTCGCGCGGCGCCCCCGGCAGAGTGTCGAGCACCTCGATCCGGCCGGCGCCCAGCCGTCCGGTGAAGGTGATGTCCAGGTCCGTGATGTGGCAGCTGAGCGAACGGTCCAGCGCAGCGGCGCCGCGTACGTCGCCGTCCGCCTTCGCCAGATTGTCCGAGAGTTTGTCGAGTGCGCTGCGGCACTCTTGCGTTGTGGCCATCGTGATCGACGGTACCGCAGGGCTTCGCGATAGCGTCTGGGCATGAACGACTCGATGCCGGGACCCGGCACGGAACCGGAGCACGAGGCTCCCGAGGAGAGCGCGCCGGTGGCCGAGGCGGACGACCCGGCCGCACCCGCGCCGCTCGGCGTGCAGCGCACGCTCACCGGCAACGCCGAGGTCGACGTGCTCCTCGAGCGGCTGGGCGACGCCGACCACCTCCCGGCGGACGGACACCTGGAGGTGTACGAGGATGTACATCGAGGGCTGAGGGACGCACTGACCGCGCTCGACACCCGCCAGGAGCCCCAGCCCTCGCCCTCTCCCGCCCGTCTGCCGACCACCACCCCGCATCGCGGCCCTTCGGGCCACCCGAACGACTACAGGAGCTGAACCCACCGTGGCAGGAGTGGCCCGCCGCCGTCTGGACGCCGAGCTGGTACGCCGCAAACTCGCGCGCTCGCGCGAGCACGCGAGCCAGCTGATCGCCGCAGGGCGGGTGACCGTCGCCGGCAACACCGCCGGCAAGGCCGCCACCCAGGTCGAGACCAGCGCCGCCATCGTGGTTGCATCCGACGACAGCGACCCGGACTACGTCTCGCGCGGTGGCCACAAGCTCGCGGGCGCGCTGGCCGCCTTCGTACCGCTCGGGCTGAAGGTCGAGGGCCGGCGGGCCCTGGACGCGGGAGCGTCGACCGGCGGATTCACCGACGTACTGCTGCGGGCGGGCGCCGCGCATGTCGTCGCCGTGGACGTCGGCTACGGCCAGCTCGCCTGGTCTCTGCAGAGCGATGAACGCGTGACCGTCAAGGACCGTACCAACGTCCGTGAATTGACGCTGGATACGATCGACGGAGTGCCGGTGGACCTTGTGGTGGGCGATCTGTCCTTCATTCCGCTCGGGCTGGTTCTGCCCGCGCTGGTGCGCTGCACCGCGCCCGACGCGGACCTCGTACTGATGGTCAAACCGCAGTTCGAGGTGGGCAAGGAGCGCCTCGGCAGCGGTGGTGTGGTGCGCAGTCCTGAGCTGCGTGCCGAGGCCGTACGGGACGTGGCGCGCAGGGCGGGGGAGCTCGGTCTCGGGGTGCGGTCGGTCACCGCCAGCCCGCTGCCGGGTCCTTCCGGGAACGTCGAATACTTTCTGTGGCTCCGGGCCGGGGCGCCCGAGCTCGATCCGGCGGACGTCGACCGTGCAGTGGCGGAGGGACCTCGTTGACCACGACATCAGCAGCTTCACCGGCTTCGGCAGCATCGGCCGAAGCGGCAGACACGCCTGCGAGACGGACTGTCTTCCTCCTCGCGCACACCGGCCGGCCCGCGGCGATCCGCAGCGCCGAGCTCGTCGTCCAAGGGCTGCTGCGCAGCGGCATCGGCGTACGCGTACTCCAGGCCGAGGCAGCCGATCTGCCGCTGCCCGCGTCCGTGGAGACCGTCGTGGACGCCACACCCGAGGTGCTCGACGGCTGCGAGCTGCTGATCGTGCTCGGCGGCGACGGGACGCTGCTTCGCGGGGCCGAGTTCTCCCGCGCCTCCGGGGTGCCCATGCTGGGCGTCAACCTGGGCAGGGTGGGCTTTCTCGCGGAGGCCGAGCGCGACGACCTGGACAAGGTCGTGGACCGGGTCGTCACCCGCGCCTACGAGGTCGAGGAGCGGATGACCCTCGATGTCGTCGTGCACCGCAACGGCGATGTCGTGTACCGGGACTGGGCGCTGAACGAGGCCGCCGTCCAGAAGGTCTCCCCGGAACGGATGCTGGAGGTCGTCCTCGAGATCGACGGCCGGCCGGTCACCGGCTTCGGCTGCGACGGCATCGTGTGCGCCACGCCGACAGGTTCGACGGCGTACGCGTTCTCGGCCGGCGGGCCGGTGGTGTGGCCGGAGGTCGAGGCGCTGCTGATGGTGCCGATCAGCGCCCACGCCCTGTTCGCCAAGCCGCTGGTGACCTCTCCGACGTCCGTCCTCGCGGTGGAGGTGCAGCCGCACACCCCGCACGGCGTGCTGTGGTGCGACGGGCGCAGGACCGTCGAGCTGCCGCAGGGAGCTCGCGTCGAAGTGCGGCGCGGCGCCGTGCCGGTACGGCTGGCCCGGCTGCACCATGCGTCGTTCACGGACCGGCTGGTGGCCAAGTTCGCGCTGCCGGTGTCGGGTTGGCGCGGAGCGCCGAGCTAGCCGCCCCCGTCGCGCGACGCCCGGCCGCGGCTTGCTGCGGCGCCCGGCTGCCCGGGAGAGTGAATCAGTGGCCGGGGCCCGTCGCACTCGGGGGCTCGGACCTCGTAAGGTCGTGTCCGTGTTGGAGGAGATGCGGATACGGTCGCTCGGGGTCATCGACGACGCGGTCGTCGAGCTGTCGCCCGGTTTCACCGCGGTGACCGGCGAGACCGGGGCAGGCAAGACCATGGTCGTCACCAGCCTCGGGCTGCTGCTCGGCGGGCGCGCTGACCCGGCCCTGGTGCGGATCGGCGCGAAGTCGGCCGTGGTGGAGGGTCGGATCAGGATGCCCGCCGACGCCCCCGCGGCGCTGCGGGCGGAGGAGGCAGGGGCCGAACTCGACGAGGGAACCCTGCTGATCAGCCGGACCATCTCGGCGGAGGGGCGCTCCCGTGCGCATCTCGGCGGGCGGTCCGTGCCGGTGGGCATGCTGTCCGAGCTCGCCGACGAACTGATCGCCGTCCATGGCCAGACCGACCAGCAGGGCCTGCTGCGGCCCGCCCGGCAGCGCGAGGCGCTCGACCGGTACGCGGGCGACGCGGTCACCGGGCCGCACGCCAAGTACGCGGCCGCCTACCGGCGGCTGCGCGCGGTGAGCGCGGAGCTCGACGAGCTGACCACGCGGGCGCGCGAGCGGGCCCAGGAGGCCGATCTGCTGCGCTTCGGCCTGAACGAGGTCGCGGGCGTCGAGCCGCGGGCGGGTGAGGACGTCGAGCTCGCCGCGGAGGCGGAGCGGCTCGGTCACGCGGAGGCGCTGGCCTCGGCGGCGGCCGTTGCGCACGGCGCGCTGGCCGGCAACCCCGAGGACCCGGAGGGCGTCGACGCCACGACGCTGGTCGCGGGCGCCGGGCGGGCGCTGGACGCCGTACGCTCCCACGATCCGGCGCTGGCCGCGCTCGCGGACCGGATGGGGGAGATCTCCATCCTGCTCGGCGATGTGGCCGGCGAGCTCGCCGGCTACGCGGACAATCTGGACGCCGATCCGCTGCGGCTCGCCGCGGTGGAGGAGCGGCGGGCTGCGCTGACACAACTGACGCGCAAGTACGGCGAGGACATCGCGTCCGTGCTGGCATGGGCGGAGGAGGGCGCGGCCCGGCTCATCGAGCTGGACGGCGACGACGACCGGATCGGCGAGCTCACAGCTGAGCGGGATGCACTGCGTGACGAACTCTCCGGCCTTGCCCAGGCATTGACGGACGCACGCACCGAGGCGGCGGCCCGGTTCGCCGAGGCGGTCACCGAGGAGCTGGCATCGCTCGCGATGCCGCATGCGCGGGTGTCGTTCGCGATCCGGCAGAGCGAGGCGGCGGACGAGGCCTCGGGCGTCGAGGTCGGCGGCCGTTCGGTGGTGTACGGGCCCTACGGCGTCGACGAGGTCGAACTCCTGCTGGCCCCGCACCCGGGCGCGCCGCCCCGGCCGATCGCCAAGGGCGCCTCGGGCGGTGAGCTGTCGCGCGTGATGCTCGCGGTGGAGGTCGTCTTCGCGGGCACCGACCCTGTGCCGACGTATCTCTTCGACGAGGTCGACGCGGGCGTCGGCGGCAAGGCCGCGGTCGAGATCGGCCGGCGGCTGGCCAAGCTGGCGAAGTCGGCCCAGGTGGTGGTGGTGACGCATCTGCCGCAGGTGGCGGCGTTCGCGGACCGCCAGCTGCTGGTCGAGAAGACCAATGACGGTTCGGTCACCCGAAGCGGTGTCACGGTCCTGGAGGGTGAGGACCGGGTGCGCGAGCTGTCCCGGATGCTCGCGGGCCAGGAGGACTCCCAGACGGCGCGCGCACACGCGGAGGAGCTCCTGGCCGCGGCACGGGCGGACGGGTAGCGCGCGGGGGCGTGCACGCCGGCTGAGGGGCGCATCCCCGCCGGGTGCGCCCCCGCCCCCGTGTGCGCAACCGGACGTGTGTGCCCGGGCCCGGCGCGCCGAGCGCAGGGGTCGGCCGGGTCCGGGTGTCCGGCGGCGGCCCGCGGCGGCGCGTCGTACGGACCGCGCCGGTGCCGGGGACGCCTGCGGGGCCGGGCGCGCAGGGGCAGCGGGCCGCGCCGGGGTGGCCGCCGTCCTCAACGATGACCTTGGGGAACCGGCCGTGCTCGGCGACACCCGGTGCTCGTGGCCGCGGCCGCCGTGGCGTACGGCACGGCGGCCGGATCACCCATGTGAGTGATCCCAGCACTCCCATGTACCCGTTCCTTGCCTGGGCGCGGCGCGGGGGCGGTGCCGGAACGTGCGTACGGACTGGCATCCTTGGCGCGTGACACAGCTGCGTACGGTCCAGGTGCTGGGCGGCGGCAGTGCGGGCAGCAGCGCGCACGTCAGGTCGCTGGCCGCCGGGCTGGCGGCACGGGGCGTGCGGGTGACGGTGTGCGCCCCCGCCGCATTGGATCAGGCCTACGACTTCCCGGGTGCGGGGGCGCACTTCGCGCCCCTGCCGCGCCGAAGTGACCCCGCGGTGGTGGGAGCGCTGCGCGCGGTATGCGGCGGCGCGGACATCGTCCATGCACACGGTCTGCACGCCGCCGTCCGCGCGGCGCTCGCCATCAGCGGTCAGCGGATCCCCCTCGTCGTCACCTGGCACACCAGGTCCCACAGCGAGGGCGCCCGGCGCCATGCGCTGCGCCTGCTGGAGCGAAGAGCGGCGCGGGCGGCGACAGTTGTCTTCGGGACATGCTCCGAGCTGGTCGACCGGGCCCGTGAGAGCGGCGCCCGGGACGCCCGCCTCGCACCGGTCGCGGCGCCTCAGGGCTGTGCGCAGCGCGGCCAGCAGGGCAAGACACGCGCCGAACTGGGCGTCGTGGACCGTCCGCTGCTGATGGCCGCGGGCAGCCTGGTGCCGCACCGGGGCTACGGCACCTTGCTCGATGCCGCACGAAGGTGGGGCGGGCTCGACCCGGTCCCGCTCCTGATGGTTGCGGGGGAGGGCCGGGAACGGGCCGCGCTCCAGCGCCGGATCCACCGCGAGGACCTGCCGGTGCGCTTGCTGGGACGGCGCGACGACGTCCCCGACCTGCTGGCCGCGGCGGACGTGGCCGTCCTGCCGAGCCGCTGGGAGGCCCGCTCCCTGCTCGCGCAGGAGGCTCTGCGCCTCGGCGTCCCGCTGGTCGCGACCGCGGTGGGCGGCGTACCGGAACTGGTCGGTGAAGCGGCGGAGTTGGTGCCGTACGGGGATGCCGTCGCGCTGGCGGCAGCGGTGTCCCGGCTGGTGTCGGACCCGGTGAGGCGGGCCGAGCTGGCGGCGGCGGGGCGGGCGCAGGCGCGAACATGGCAGACGGAGGACGAGACGGTCGCGCAAGTGCTCAGCGTCTACGACGAGTTGGTCCAGAGCCGGGCCGGTTAGGCCCTGTCCGGGCGATCTTCGAGGATGAGCCTGCGGCGTCGGATGCGTGGGGTCTTCCCAGGCCCCAAAGGGCCGAGGTGTGGGGTCTTCCCAGGCCCCAAAGGGCCGAGGTGTGGGGTCTTCCCAGGCCCCAAAGGGCCG
>NZ_JBEXSW010000016.1:14394-160010 GCF_040613775.1 Streptomyces sp. NPDC006208
GTGGGGTCTTCCCAGGCCCCAAAGGGCCGAGGTGTGGGGTCTTCCCAGGCCCCAAAGGGCCGAGGTGTGGGGTCTTCCCAGGCCCCAAAGGGCCGTGGCGTGGGGTCTCCCCAGGCCCCAAAGGGCCGAGGGGACGCATCGCAAGGCGTTTGGGACACCGCCCGGCCGGAGGCCGGGGGAGATCGCCCTCGTACCGCACGTACGTGGGCGACTTCGACAACACGGCGAGGTGCCGTAGCTGTCGCCGCGGGCCCGACAGGATCGCCCGGACAGGGCCTGACGGCTTCGGCTCCCGTTCCCCGCGCCGCTACGGCGTATGCCGCCGAGCCCGCAGCGCCAGGCTCAGTGCCAGTACCGTCTGCGGATCGTCCAGGTCCGTGCCCAGCAGTTCCGAGATCCGCGCCAAGCGGTTGTACAGCGTCTGCCGGTTCAGATGCAGTTCCCGCGCCGTCTCGGCCTTGCGCCCCGCATGCGCCAGATACGTCTCCAGCGTCGGGAGCAGCGCGGGCCGTGACGTCCTGTCGTGCTCGCGCAGCGGGCCGATCGCGCGGTCCACGAACGCCGCCAGGTCCGGGTGTTCGCGCAGACGCCACAACAGCAGATCGATGTCCAGACGGCGGGCGTCGTACCAGGGGCGGTCGCCCAGCCCCTGCGCAGCCGTCGCCGTCTCCGCCGCGTGGCGCAGGCCCGCACTCGCCGCCGCCCAGCCGCCCGCGACCCCGACCACCACGACCGGTGGATGCGCGCCCGCCCTCCCCAGGCCCCCGGCCGGTGGAACCCCCGCCAGGCCGGCCCGCTCGACCCCGGCCCGCAGCGCTGCGGCGACCCGGTCGGCCACCGCCGTGCGCTCCGACTCCGAGCGCAGGCCCAGCAGCAGCGGCACCCGCCCTTCCACGGGACGTACCCCGAGCAGCACCGGCACACCGAGCGAGGACAGCTCCTCGGCGACGGCCCGCGCCAGGACCGCCCAGTTGCCCGTGGGCGACAGCTCGGGGGCCAGCCGCATCACCACCGGGAGCAGCGGCCCGGCCCCCGGCCGGAAGCCGAGAACACGTGCCTGGGCCGGTGCGTCGTCCGCCGCGATCCGGCCCTCGGCCAGGTCGGTCAGGAAGTCACCGCGCCCGCGGGCCGCCAGCTCCTCCTCCTGACGGGCCTGCATCAGCACGACGGCCAGGATGGCCGCGGCCCGCTCCGCAGCGATGCGGTGGACGGGCTGCAGCGGCGACGACACGGCCAGCAGCACGATCCGGGCGCGTACGGCCCCGGTGCCCTGGCCGCCGCCCGGCACATCGACCAGCACGGCGTTGGCCGGCGGACCGTCCTGCTGGGCCTCGCGCCCGCCGCGCAGCCCTTCCCACACCTGGAGCGGATCGGCGACGGCAGGCTCCGCGCCGGGCGTGTCCGCCGCGTACAGCAACTGCCCGCCCGGGGTCTCCAGAAAGACGGGGTCGCCGGTGAAGTCGGCGAGGATGGCCAGCACCTGCGGGACTCCGCCGCCGCCCAGCAGCGCCTGCGTGCACCGCCGGTGCACCTCTTCGGCCTGCTGCAGCAGCGCGTAGTGGCCGTTGACGATCTCGGTGTGGATCTCCTCAGTCACCGAGACGAACGGCACCTCGCGATGCAGCTGGATCAGTGGCAGCCCGGCGGATTTCGCCGCCTCGACGAGACTGGCGGGGAGCCGGGTGAAGCGCGGACCCAGCTCGACGACCAGCGCCGCGATCCCGCGCTCCGCGAGCCGTGCCACGAACGCGCGCTGCTCGGCAGGGCGGGTGCCGAGGCCGAGGCCGGTGGTGAGGAGCAGCTCACCGCCCTTGAGCAGCGACGCGATGTTCGGTACCTCACCGGCGTGCACCCAGCGGACGGTGCGGTTCAGCCGGTCGGCCCCCGCCAAGACCTCCGGGAGCCCGCTGCGGAGTCCGGGCAGCTCCAGCGCCCGCTGCACCGTGATTCCGCCCTGTGTTTCCATGGCCGGGACGCTACCTGGGCGAAGGTTCGAAGGACAACTGTCATCGCGGCTTGATGTTGTGGTTCAGCCTGAAGACATTGTCCGGGTCGTACTGCGCCTTGACCGCTTCGAGTCGCCGGTAGTTCTCGGCGCCGAAACCGGCCACGATCCGCTCGGGGCCTTCCAGCCCGATGAAGTTGAGGTACACGAGACCGATGGACCACGGTGTGACGTCCTCCCGCGCGTCACGGACCCACTTCCTGCCGCGCTCGTCGTCGGCCGGGCTGTCCCAGATCCCGAAGGGATGGGAGACCCAGGACGCGGTCCGCCACGGCACCGGATAGGCGGAGTCGCCCCGCTCCAGCGCCCCGCCCATCGGGAAGAGGATGTGCTGCGAGTTCGAGGGCACGATCATGCTCTCCGCACGCGCGCAGAAGACCTGCATGGCCTCCTCGGGCAGTCGGGCCAGATACTCCGCCGACCAGTAGTTCCGCAGCCCCGGCGGGTCGTCGATCATGCACTGCAGATCGGCGTACGGGAGCTCCGTGATGAGCTCCGCGTCGTGTCCGACAGCGAGCAGCGGCGCCACCGCCTCGCGCAGTTCGGGCAGGGTGCCGGTATATGTGACGAGCACACAGGCCACAGCCTTGCCCACCAGGTGCTCGGGCACGAACTCCTCGGGCGGGCCGGTGAGGTAGATGAACCCTCCGCCGACCTCGTCCGGTGCGGACTCCAGCACCTCGCGGTAGACGGGGAGCACCTCATCGCCCCGCTGGGCCGGGAAGAGAAGCAGGGCGACCGACATGGCGGGCAGTGGATGCAGCTTCAGCGTGATCGACGTGGCCACGCCGAAATTGCCGCCGCCGCCGTGCAGCGCCCAGAAGAGCTCCGGGTGCTCGTCGTCGTCGGCGTGGACTTCGGCTCCTTCGGCCGTCACCAGGTCGACAGCGGCGAGGTTGTCGCAGGCCAGGCCGAACTTCCGCTCCAGCCAGCCCGATCCGCCGCCCAGCGTGAAGCCACCCACTCCGGTGGTGGAGGCCCGGCCGCCGGTGGTCGCCAGGTCGAACGGCTGCGTGGCCCGGTCCAGATGGCTCATGGTGGCCCCGCCGCCGATGCGTGCCGTACGGGCCTCGGGGTCGACGACGACCGAGTGCATCCGGCGCAGATCGACGACCAGACCGCCGTCGGTGGTCGCGAGCCCCGCGACGCTGTGTCCGCCGCCGCGGACGGCCACGTCCAGGTCGTGCTCCCGGCCGAAGCGCACGGCCGCCGCCACATCGGCGGCCGACTCGCACTGGACGATCACCGCGGGCCGCCGGTCGATCATCCCGTTGAAGATCGCGCGAGCCCCGTCGTAGGCCGCGTCACCAGGGGTGATGGCGTCGCCGACCAGGCTTTCGCGGAGTCCGTTCAGGGCCGGTTCCGCGAGGGGATGGGGCGTCATGGTGCCCCCTTCCGGGGCGCGAGCAGGACCTTTTCATCGTAGGGTCGTGCGGTCCTGCCCCGCACCCGCGCACCTGGCGCCCGCGCCCCTATCCGCCGTAGGCGCCGGACGCGGTCAGCCGCAGCGCCGTGTCGATCAGCGGAACGTGGCTGAAGGCCTGCGGGAAGTTCCCCACCTGCCGCTGCAGCCGCGGATCCCACTCCTCCGCCAGCAGCCCGAGGTCGTTGCGCAGCGCCAGCAGCCGCTCGAACAGCCGCCGTGCCTCGTCGACCCGGCCGATCATCGCCAGGTCGTCGGCCATCCAGAACGAACACGCCAGGAACGCGCCCTCGTCCCCGGGCAGCCCGTCCACACCCTCGTCGGCGCCTTCGGTGGGGTAGCGCAGGATGAAGCCGTCCTCGGTGGACAGCTCCCGCTGGATGGCCTCGATGGTGCCGATGACCCGCTTGTCGTCCGGCGGCAGAAAGCCCATCTGCGGGATCAGCAGCAGGGAGGCGTCCAGCTCCTTCGAGCCGTACGACTGCGTGAAGGTGTTGCGCTCCTTGTCGTAGCCCTTCTCGCACACGTCGTAGTGGATCTCGTCGCGCAGCTCGCGCCACCGCTCCAGCGGCCCGTCCGCGTCGCCGGACTCGATCAGCTTGATGGTGCGGTCGACCGCGACCCAGGCCATCACCTTCGAGTGCACGAAGTGCCGGCGTGGCCCGCGGACCTCCCAGATGCCCTCGTCAGGCTGGTTCCAGTGGTCCTCCAGGTAGCGGATCAGCTTCAGCTGGAGCAGTGACGCGTAGTCGTTGCGCGACAGACCCGTCATATGGGCCAGGTGCAGTGCCTCGGTGACCTCGCCGTAGACGTCGAGCTGCAGCTGGTTGGCGGCTCCGTTGCCGACCCGGACGGGGGCGGAGTTCTCGTAGCCCGGGAGCCAGTCCAACTCGGCCTCGCCCAGCTCCCTTTCGCCGGCGATCCCGTACATGATCTGCAGGTTCTCCGGGTCGCCCGCCACCGCGCGCAGCAGCCACTCGCGCCAGGCGCGGGCTTCCTCGCGGTAGCCGGTGCGCAGCAGCGACGACAGGGTGATCGCGGCGTCGCGCAGCCAGGTGTAGCGGTAGTCCCAGTTCCGTACGCCGCCGATCTCCTCCGGCAACGAGGTCGTCGGCGCGGCCACGATCCCGCCGGTCGGCGCGTACGTGAGCGCCTTCAGCGTGATCAGGGAGCGGACCACGGCCTCGCGATAGGGCCCGTGGTAGGTGCAGTGCTCCACCCACTCCCGCCAGAAGTCCCCGGTGGCCTCCAGCGCGCCCTCCGGGTCCGGCAGCGCCGGCGGCCCCTTGTGCGAGGGCTGCCAGCTGATCGTGAACGTGAACCGTTCACCCGGGGTGACGGTGAAGTCGGAGTACGTCGTGAGGTCCTCGCCGTACGTCTCCGCGTCCGTGTCCAGCCAGACCGAGTCGGGGCCGGCGACGGCGACCGTGCGCGCGCCGACCTTGTGCACCCAGGGCACGACACGGCCGTAGCTGAAGCGCATGCGCAGCGCCGAGCGCATCGGAACGCGCCCGCTCACGCCCTCGACGACGCGGATGAGCTGGGGCGCTCCGTCACGCGGGGGCATGAAATCGGTCACCCGGACCGTGCCGCGCGGCGTGTCCCACTCGGATTCCAGGATCAGGGAGTCGCCCCGGTAGCGGCGGCGGTCCGCGGCCTGCGGCTCGGCGTTCTCGCCGTACGCCGGGCCGAGCCGCCAGAATCCGTGTTCTTCGGTGCCGAGCAGCCCGGCAAAGACGGCATGCGAGTCGAAGCGCGGCAGGCACAGCCAGTCCACCGTGCCGTCCCGGCAGACCAGTGCTGCGGTCTGCATGTCTCCGATGAGTGCGTAATCCTCGATGCGCCCGGCCACGTGCATCTCCAGTCGAACGGCCACGTCCGCCCCGCGGGGCGCTTACTGCGGTCAAGGGTCGTTGACGAGCTCGCGGCGTTGACGGGCGGGGATGGTGCCGTTTGCCGGCCTGGCTCGGCAGCGATGTCCGAGCAGGATACGACGCACCCTAGTGATCTGCGCGGCCGTCCCGGCAACGAGGCTACGCCGAACGGGTGAGCGGCGGGTGAGCTGCGGTGAGCGGCCGGTCCCGCCCCGGCACGCGTGGCCGGAAGCGGTCATCCGCTGGCGCTGATACCCTGGTACCCCGTGGACCGGTGGCCGTCCTGCGTAAATCAGGGGCCCCGAAACCGCAGCTTCGGCACCCCAGGATCATCCCGGGCAGATGCCTCAAGCACTTCACACTTCGCGACCACGGGAGCCCCCTCTTGGCGATGCCGCCCAATTCCATGACGACCAAGCACATCTTCGTCACCGGGGGTGTCGCCTCCTCCCTCGGCAAGGGCCTGACGGCTTCCAGCCTGGGCGCGCTGCTCAAGGCCCGAGGCCTGCGGGTCACCATGCAGAAGCTCGACCCCTACCTGAACGTCGACCCGGGCACGATGAACCCGTTCCAGCACGGTGAGGTGTTCGTCACCAACGACGGCGCCGAGACCGACCTGGACATCGGCCACTACGAGCGCTTCCTCGACGTGGACCTGGACGGCTCCGCGAACGTGACCACCGGGCAGGTCTACTCCCAGGTCATCGCCAAGGAGCGGCGCGGCGAGTACCTCGGCGACACGGTGCAGGTCATCCCGCACATCACCAACGAGATCAAGTCCCGTATCCGCCGGATGGCCACCGACGACGTCGATGTCGTGATCACGGAGGTCGGCGGCACCGTCGGCGACATCGAGTCGCTGCCGTTCCTGGAGACGGTGCGCCAGGTCCGCCACGAGGTCGGCCGGGACAACGTCTTCGTGGTGCACATCTCACTGCTGCCCTACATCGGCCCCTCCGGCGAGCTGAAGACCAAGCCCACCCAGCACTCCGTGGCCGCGCTGCGCAACATCGGTATCCAGCCGGACGCGATCGTGCTGCGCGCCGACCGGGACGTGCCGACCGCGATCAAGCGGAAGATCTCGCTGATGTGCGACGTGGACGAGGCCGCCGTCGTCGCCGCGATCGACGCCAAGTCGATCTACGACATCCCCAAGGTCCTGCACACCGAGGGCCTGGACGCGTATGTGGTGCGCAAGCTCGACCTGCCGTTCCGAGACGTCGACTGGACCCTCTGGGACGACCTGCTGGACCGCGTCCACAACCCCGCCCACGAGGTCACCGTCGCCCTGGTCGGCAAGTACATCGACCTGCCCGACGCCTATCTCTCGGTCACCGAGGCCATGCGCGCCGGCGGCTTCGCCAACAAGGCCCGCGTCAAGGTCAAGTGGGTCACCTCCGACGACTGCAAGACCGAGGCGGGCGCCCAGAAGCAGCTCGGCGACGTCGATGCGATCGTCATCCCCGGCGGGTTCGGCGAGCGCGGGGTCGACGGCAAGGTCGGCGCGATCCGTTACGCCCGCGAGAACAAGGTCCCGCTGCTCGGTCTGTGCCTGGGGCTGCAGTGCATCGTGATCGAGGCCGCCCGCAACCTCGCCGAGATCACCGACGCCAACTCCACGGAGTTCGACGCGGCCACCGCCCACCCGGTGATCTCCACGATGGAGGAGCAGCTGGCCTATGTGGAGGGCGCCGGTGACCTGGGCGGCACCATGCGGCTCGGTCTCTACCCGGCCAAGCTGGCCGAGGGCTCCATCGTGCGCGAGGTCTACGACGACCAGCCGTACGTCGAGGAGCGCCACCGCCACCGCTACGAGGTCAACAACGCGTACCGCGCCGAACTGGAGAAGAAGGCGGGCATCCTCTTCTCCGGCACGTCCCCGGACAACAAGCTCGTCGAGTACGTCGAGTACCCCCGTGACGTGCACCCCTACCTGGTCGCCACGCAGGCCCACCCCGAGCTGCGCTCCCGCCCGACCCGCCCTCACCCCCTCTTCGCCGGTCTGGTGAAGGCGGCCGTGCAGCGTCAGGAAGCCGCTGGTACGACGGGCGCGTAATCCTTTGGCGATACGGTTGACCGGGGTACGGGCCGACGCGGCCGTACCCCGGTTTTCTGTTGTGTGGTGGGAGGACGCTTTTCATGACCATCAAGGACACGCCCGAAGAGTGGCAGGTCACCGCGACCGACACCCCGTTCCGGGGTAACAAGACAAGCGTCCGCACCGACCATGTGGTCATGCCCGACGGCACCGTCGTCAAGCGCGACTACCAGGTGCACCCGGGGTCGGTGGCGGTGCTCGCCCTCGACACCCAGGGACGGGTCCTGGTGCTGCGCCAGTACCGGCACCCCGTGCGGCACAAGCTGTGGGAGATCCCGGCCGGCCTGCTCGACGTGCCCGGGGAGAACCCGCTGCACGCCGCACAGCGCGAGCTGTACGAGGAGGCGCACGTCAAGGCCGAGGACTGGCGGGTGCTCACCGACATCTACACCACACCAGGCGGCTGCGACGAGGCGGTGCGGATCTTCCTGGCCCGCGATCTGTCGGAGGCGGAGGGCGAGCGGTTCGAGGTCTCCGAGGAGGAGGCCGACATGGAGCTGGCCAGGGTTCCCCTGGACGAGCTCGTACGGGGTGCGCTGGCCGGTGAACTCCACAACACCTGCCTGGTCGTCGGCGTTCTCTCGGCCGCGGCCGCGCTGAGAGGCACCGGTTTCGACGCGCTGCGGGCGGCCGAAGCCCCTTGGCCCGCCCGTCCGTTCGAGGCCTGAGCCCTTCCGAGGGGCGATGTGACGATCTGCTGATCCGAACGGGCGATCTGTCCGTCGTGCTCCGCACGGTTCGTCGCAGAGCGTGAACTACGCTCGGAACGCCCGTGTGGAGCCCCGGCGGGCTCGGCTCGTGCGCGGACGGACTGGAGCGTGGCCCCGTGACGGATCAGGCGGTGGACTCGGGTTGCCCCGACAGCGCGGAGGCTGCCGGGCCGTCCGCCGCCGGGACCGCGCCCGAACCCCGGTTCTTCGGACGGCAACGGGAGTTGAAAGCGCTCCGCGCCGACATCGAGCGTGCCGGGCTCGACACGCTTGCCGGCCGCAAGGCCCCCCGCGCCCGCGTGCTGCTGATCGCCGGCAACCCTGGTTCCGGCAGAACCTCGCTCGCCGAGGAATTCACGCGCCGGCTCGCCGAGGACTACCCCGACGGGGTGTGGCGCCTGCGGCTGACCGAACCGGCCGGCCGGCCCGTCCCCCTGGACGAAGCCGCCCGGGAGCTGCTGGACTCCCTCGGCATCGCGGCCCCGCCGGGCGCGGCCGAGGACGAACTGACCGAGCTGGTGCGCGACGCGCTCGCCGCGCGCCGCGCGGTGCTCCTTCTCGACGACGCGGTCGACGCCGAGCAGGTCGACGCCCTGCTGCCCGACAACCCCGACTGCCTGGTGGTCGCGGTCTCCCGGGGCCCGCTCACCGGTATCCCCGACGTACGGCCCTGCGCGCTCGGCGGTATGGACGCCAAGGCGGCGATCGAACTGCTCGCCACCTTCACCGGCTCCGTGCGCATCACCGTGGACCCGCAGGCCGCGGAGACGATCGCCGAGGAGTGCGGCGGACAGCCGGCGGCGCTGGTGCTGGTCGGCGGCTGGCTCGCGGCCAGGCCCAAGGCCTCGGTCGCCGACGCCGTCAAGCGGCTGCGGGTGCTGCCCGACGATCACGAGCAGCCCAAGGGCACACGCCCGCTGGCCCGCGCCTTCCGGCTGGCGTACGAGTCCCTGCCGCAGTCGGCCGCGCGGACACTGCGACTGCTGGCGCTCGCTCCGGCCGGTCTGGCCGATGCGCACACCGCGTCCGCGCTGGCAGGCTGCTCGGTCTCGGCCGCCCGGGCGACGCTGGACAACTTCGCCGCGCTGGGCCTCGTACGGCAGCGGACCGACGAGTGCTTCGAGGTGCCCGGCGCCCTGCTGCCGATGCTGCGTACGCTGCTCGAGGGCACCGACCGGCCCGCCGAGGTGCAGCTGGCGCGGGCGCGGATGCTGGAGCGGACCGTACGGCTGCTGCAGTCCTGCCGGGCGATCACCGAACCCGAAGGGTCGGCGGCCCGCAAGAAGCTGGCGGCGCTGCCCCGTGCACTGCGCTTTCCCACCCCGCAGGCCGCCGACGCGTGGCTGCGCGACCGTCTCGGCACGCTGCTGGCCTCGGCACGGCTCGCGGTCGAGGACGGGGAGCTGGACACTCTGGCGCGCCGGCTGGTCTCCGCCCTGGTCAGAGCGCTGGTCGCGCACCGGGGCACCGAAGCGGCCGCCCCCGAGCTCTACGGTCTGCACGAGCTGGTCCTCGATGTGGCCGAGCGCCGCTGCCTGCACCGCGAGCAGGCCGCCGCGCTGCTGAATCTCGCCGATCTCGACGCGCAGACCGGCCGGGTCGAGGACTCACTGGCCCGCTACCGGGCCGCACTGGACGCAGGGCGGGCCGCGAACGATCCGTATGCGACCGGCCGCGCGATGGAATCCGTAGGCGGCGCGTACCAGGAGCTGGGGGACTGGCAGCGGGCCGGTGACTGGTACGGGAGAGCGCTCGCCCAGCGGCAGACACGCGGGGAGCGGGCCGACGAGGCCCGCCTGTACGGGCGGTTGGGCACCGTGCACACCTATGCGGGTCACTACGGAGAGGCGCTGCGCAACTGGCGCGCGGCGGTGGCCGGCTACCGCAGGCTCGGCGATCTCCCGTCCCAGGCGCGAGCGTTGAGCGAGGCGGCGCGCGTACAGGAGTACGCGGGGCGGCCCGAGGAGTCGCTGCACACCTGCCGGGAAGCGGTGGAGCTGGCGCGCCGGGCCGGCGACGTCCGGCTGCAGGCCGCGCTGCAGCTCAGACTGGCGGACACACTCGACCGGCTCGGCGACCCGGCGGCGGCCCGTCTGCACCGCTCCACTGCGGAAAGGCTGCTCGGAGAGGAAGGTTCCGCCTACGAAATCCGTAGTGCCTCGCTCGAAGATTAGTGCTTTGCAAGGCTAGACAGCGAGAAATCCTTCATTAGACTGGCTCCATCGCATGTTGCTGCGGTGTCTCCCGGTGCGCCCTGAGTATCCGGGTATGTATGGCATTGACCGTTGAAATCCCAGAGCCAAGGACCGTGATCGACGTGAAGGTCGGCATCCCCCGCGAGGTCAAGAACAACGAGTTCCGGGTGGCCATCACCCCCGCCGGAGTGCACGAGCTCGTGCGCAACGGCCACCAGGTGTTCGTCGAGCAGAACGCCGGCGTCGGCTCCTCGATCACGGACGACGAGTACATCGCCGCCGGTGCGCAGATCCTGCCCACCGCCGACGAGGTCTGGGCTGTCGCCGACCTGCTGCTGAAGGTCAAGGAGCCCATCGCCGAGGAGTACCACCGCCTCCGCAAGGACCAGACGCTCTTCACCTACCTGCACCTCGCCGCCTCTCGCGAGTGCACGGACGCCCTGCTGGAATCCGGCACGACCGCCATCGCCTACGAGACGGTCGAGACCGCGAACCGCGCGCTGCCGCTGCTCGCCCCGATGTCCGAGGTCGCGGGCCGGCTGGCCCCGCAGGTCGGCGCGTACCACCTGATGCGCTCGGCGGGCGGCCGCGGTGTGCTGCCGGGCGGCGTCCCGGGCACGGCGGCCGGCGAGGCCGTCGTCATCGGCGGCGGCGTCTCCGGCTGGAACGCCACGCAGATCGCGGTCGGCATGGGTTTCCACGTCACTCTGCTCGACCGTGACATCAACAAGCTGCGCGAGGCCGACAAGGTCTTCGGCAGCAAGGTGAAGACGATCGTCTCCAACGCCTTCGAACTGGAGAAGGCCGTCGTCGAGGCGGACCTCGTCATCGGCGCCGTTCTCATCCCGGGCGCCAAGGCCCCGAAGCTGGTCACCAACGAGCTTGTCGCCAAGATGAAGCCCGGAAGTGTACTTGTCGACATCGCAATCGATCAGGGCGGCTGCTTCGAGGACTCGCGTCCGACCACCCACGCCGAGCCGACCTTCCGGGTGCACAACTCGGTCTTCTACTGCGTCGCCAACATGCCCGGCGCGGTGCCCCACACCTCCACCTACGCGCTCACCAACGCGACCCTCCCGTACATCGTGGAGCTCGCCAACCGCGGCTGGGCCGAGGCCCTGCGCCGCGACCAGGCGCTCGCCCTGGGCCTCAACACCCATGACGGCCAAGTCGTTTACGGCCCGGTCGCCGAGGCCCACGGCCTCGAAAGCGTCGAGCTGAGCACGCTGCTCGGCTGAGCGGTCAACGCCCGGCGTCAACATCACGCACCCGGCCGGACCTTGCCGAGCAAGGTCCGGCCGGACGCATGTCCGACCGCTTTGCCGCGCTTGCTCAACTCGCCTCGAACGAAGCCCTTTAACCGTTTCGCGTACCCATGAAACATGCGCACGGGAGCACGCCCGGACCCCAGTGCACCCTTGACAGGGATGTGTTCGATTGCCGACACATCGGGCCGGGTCCGGCGGATTGTGTTGCTGCGGACCGGTGACACGCCATAGAGTCGCCAACCGTCGGCATGGTGCCACGCTGACCTATCGATAAGTTTCCTGGTCACGTCCAAGGAGGTAAGACGACTTGTGAATGAGTCGACATTTACTCCCGGGGGAACGCCTGCGACGGGCCAGAGTGCGTCGTCCGGGCTCGAGGCTGTCGGCTCCGTCGCTGTCCGCACCGTCGCGACGCACCAGCACACGACGCACATGACGACACCCCACACGATGAAGATGATGGACGGCCAACACGTGAACGCCATGGCCGGCAACGAGAGTGGCCGAGAGTCCACCCACTTCGCCGCCTACGAGGAAGTCCCCGAGGGGCACTTCTACGACCCCGATGCCGAATACGAGCCCGATCCCGAGTACGCGGCCACCCTCGCCCCCGACGCTGCCCGCCAGCGCCGCGAGCGGATCGGCCCCACCGGGCGCCCCCTGCCGTACTTCCCGATCCCGGGCCCGCTGACCGACCACGGCCCGGCGAAGATCATCGCGATGTGCAACCAGAAGGGCGGCGTCGGCAAGACGACGTCGACCATCAACCTGGGCGCAGCGCTCGCGGAGTACGGACGGCGTGTGCTGCTCGTCGACTTCGACCCGCAGGGCGCCCTTTCGGTCGGCCTCGGCGTCAACCCGATGGAGCTCGACCTCACCGTCTACAACCTGCTCATGGAGCGGGGCATGTCGGCGGACGACGTGCTGCTGAAGACCGCCGTGCCCAACATGGACCTGCTGCCGAGCAACATCGATCTCTCGGCCGCGGAAGTCCAGTTGGTGAGCGAGGTCGCGCGTGAGTCCACGCTGCAGCGTGCTCTGAAGCCGCTGATGTCGGACTACGACTACATCGTGATCGACTGTCAGCCCTCGCTCGGTCTGCTGACCGTGAACGCCCTGACGGCGGCTCACAAGGTCATCGTGCCGCTGGAATGCGAGTTCTTCGCGCTGCGCGGTGTGGCGCTGCTGACCGAGACGATCGAGAAGGTCCAGGAGCGGCTCAACCCCGACCTGGAGCTCGACGGCATCCTGGCCACGATGTACGACTCGCGCACGGTGCACAGCCGTGAGGTGCTCGCGCGGGTGGTCGAGGCCTTCGACGACCACGTCTACCACACGGTCATCGGGCGCACCGTGCGCTTCCCGGAGACCACGGTCGCCGGTGAGCCCATCACCACCTACGCGTCCAACTCCGTCGGCGCCGCCGCGTACCGCCAGCTGGCCAGGGAGGTGCTCGCCCGGTGTCACGCCGAGTGAGTCTGCCCGGGGCCGACGAGCTGTTCCGTACGACCGGGGGCATGGCGCTGCAGTCGTCCACGCCTCGCCGTCAGGCGAACGGCGAGCCGCGGGTGCCCGCACCGGCCGGGGAGAACGACTCCGCCGCACAGTCCTCGGCCACAGGCGGCTCGCAGGAGCACTCGGCCGCCGAGGCGGAGGTTGCGGGGGAGGAACGCAGCCGGGCCGCGGAGCCTTCGGGACAAACCGCGTCCGCCGGTTCGGGAGCGCCTGCTGCGGCCGGGCCGCCCAAGGCGCGCCGGGCACCCGCGGCCGAGGCCGAGGCCGCCGCCCAGCCTCGGCGGCGCGGTCGCGGCGCGAACCGCCGGCCCAGTGGACGTGAACGGCACGACGAGAAGATCACGGTCTATGTCTCGGCCGAGGAGCTGATGGACCTCGAGCACGCGCGGCTGGTGCTGCGCGGCGAGCACGGGCTGGCCGTCGACCGCGGGCGGATCGTCCGCGAGGCGGTCGCGGTGGTGCTGGCGGACCTGGAGCAGCGGGGCGACGCGAGCATCCTCGTGCGGCGCCTGCGCGGGCGCTGACGGGGTAGCCTGCGCGCGACGTTCCTTCCGCTCCCTGGACCACCATGCCCCCGACCGACGACGCACCAGCCCGCTCCCGCCGCCTCTTGGGCCGCGGCCCGGGCACGGGCCCTGTCCGCGATGCGCCGCCGGACGCGGAGCCTTCCCCTACCCCGTCGCTTCCTGAATCCGGGGCTCGGCCCCCGGAGCCCCGGACGCCCACGACCGAGGCCAGGACCGACGCCACGGCCGACCGGGCGGACGGCGACCCGGCGGACGGCGAGGCCGCCGCACCGGGCCGCTCGCAGCGCGAGAGCGGCGTTTCTGCCCTGTCCTGCCCCGGCAGCGCCCAGGGCGCGGCCGACCGGACGAGCGACGGGCAGCTTCCCGCCCGTGACGAAGCCCCCGACACCGGCGCCGATGCGGTCGTCACGCCGTCGGAAGACGGCGGAGTCGGCACCGGAACCGCTGGCGGCGGCGCGACCGGCGCCGGCGTGCGCATCGGTGCGCAGACAGCAGGCCCCCCGGACGGTGACGCACCCGCCGACGACGGGCGCTTCACAGTGCGGCTGGCGAACTTCGAAGGCCCCTTCGATCTGCTGCTGCAGCTGATCTCCAAGCACAAGCTCGACGTGACCGAGGTGGCGCTCTCCAAGGTCACCGACGAGTTCATGGCCCACATCCGGGCCATGGGGCCCGACTGGGACCTCGATCAGACCACGGAGTTCCTTGTCGTCGCCGCGACGCTGCTCGACCTCAAGGCCGCCCGCCTGCTGCCCTCCGCCGAGGTGGAGGACGAGGCGGATCTGGCGCTGCTCGAAGCGCGGGACCTCCTCTTCGCGCGGCTGTTGCAGTACCGCGCCTACAAGCAGATCGCCGAGATCTTCAGCGCCCGGCTGGATGCCGAGGCCCGCCGTTACCCCCGTACCGTGGGGCTCGAGCCCCATCACGCCGACCTGCTGCCCGATGTCGTCATCAGCATCGGCGCCGAGGGGTTCGCCAGACTCGCGGTCAAGGCCATGCAGCCCAAGCCCAGGCCGCAGGTGTACGTCGACCACATCCACGCCCCCCTCGTCAGCGTCCGGGAGCAGGCCGGCGTGGTCGTCGGGCTGCTGCGGGAGCGTGGGCGGGCCACGTTCGCGGAGCTGACCGAGGGCGTCGACGACACCCTCACCGTCGTCGCCCGCTTCCTCGCCCTGCTCGAGCTCTACCGCGAGAAGGCCGTCGCACTGGACCAGGAGCACGCGCTGGGGGAGCTCGTCGTCATCTGGTCCGGCAGCGGGTCGGTGACCGTCACGGACGAATTCGACCGAGTCCCCGACAACACGGAGGAGAAGCAGTGAGCGAGCTCAAGCCCGCCCTCGAGGCCGTCCTCATGGTCGTCGACGAGCCCGCGACCGAGGAGCACCTCGCCAAGGTGCTCGAGCAGCCCCGCAGGGCCGTCGCAGACGCGCTGCGGGAGCTCGCGGACGAGTACACCGTCCAGGGCCGCGGCTTCGAACTCCGGCTCGTAGCGGGCGGCTGGCGCTTCTACAGCCGCGCCGAGCACGCCGACGCCGTCGAGCGCTTCGTGCTCGACGGACAGCACGCACGGCTGACCCAGGCCGCCCTGGAGACGCTGGCGGTCGTCGCGTACCGCCAGCCGGTCAGCCGTTCGCGGGTCTCCGCGGTGCGCGGAGTGAACTGTGACGGGGTCATGCGCACCCTCCTCCAGCGGGGTCTGGTCGAGGAGGCGGGCACGGAACCCGAAACAGGTGCGATCCTGTACAGGACGACGAACTACTTTCTGGAGCGGATGGGCCTGCGCGGCCTGGACGAGCTCCCGGAGCTCGCGCCCTTCCTCCCCGAGGCGGACGCGATCGAGGCCGAGACGCAGGAAGGCGTTCCGTCGTTCGATCCGGATGCACCGGATTCCGACGACGCAGACGACAAGACGGAAATTTGATGCGAAGCAGCAGCGGCAGGAACAGCAGCGGAAACAACGGCGGGAGCCGTGGTGGCAACAGCGGCGGCCGCGGCAGCAGCGCCGGCCGCGGCAATTACCGGGGTGCCGGTAACAGCCGCGACGACCGGCAGCAGCGCGACAGCAACCCGCGCCGCCCCCGCCCCGAGGAGCGCACCTACGACGTGGGCGACGGCTCCGAGGGCCCCAGGCGCGGCCGTGGCGCCGCCGCCCGCGGCGGCGCCAAGGGTGGCCCCCGGCAGTCTCCCCAGCGGGGCGGCGGCCGTACGGCTCCGGCGCGGTCGCGTGAGTACGACGCCCGCTCGGAGGAGCGCAACCGCGAGCGTTACGCGAACAAGCCGGAGGTCAGGACGCCCAAGACGTTCCCCGGCGCCGAGCAGGAGGGGGAGCGGCTGCAGAAGGTGCTCGCCCGCGCCGGTGTGGGCTCGCGCCGCGCCTGCGAGGAGCTGATCGACGCCGGCCGGGTCGAGGTGAACGGCAAGATCGTCATCGAGCAGGGCGTGCGCGTCGACCCCGAGAAGGACGAGATCAAGGTCGACGGCCTGACGGTGGCCACCCAGTCGTACCTGTTCTTCGCGCTGAACAAGCCGGCCGGTGTCGTCTCCACCATGGAGGACCCGGACGGCCGCCAGTGCCTCGGCGACTACGTCACCAACCGCGAGACGCGTCTCTTCCACGTCGGACGGCTCGACACGGAGACCGAGGGCATCATCCTGCTCACCAACCACGGCGAGCTGGCACACCGCCTCACCCACCCCAAGTACGGCGTGAAGAAGACCTATCTCGCCGCCATCCAGGGCCCTCTGCCCCGCGAGGTCGGCAAGCGCCTCAAGGACGGCATCCAGCTCGAGGACGGGTACGCCCGCGCGGACCACTTCCGGGTCGTGGAGCAGACCGGCAAGAACTACCTGGTCGAGGTCGTCCTCCACGAGGGCCGCAAGCACATCGTGCGCCGCATGCTCGCCGAGGCAGGCTTCCCGGTCGACAAGCTCGTACGGACCGCCTTCGGCCCGATCTCGCTCGGCGACCAGAAGTCGGGCTGGCTGCGCCGCCTGACCAACACCGAGGTCGGCATGCTGATGAAGGAAGTCGGCCTGTAGCCGTACAAAGCATCCGAAAGGGCCCGTGACCGTTCAGGTCGCGGGCCTTTTCGTCTTGTGGACGCGACCTCCGCCCTTTATAGTCAAGGTGACTCTTAAGGAGGCGGGCGTGAGCCTCGCGGACATCCTCGAACCCCTGCAGCAACCGCTGTTCACCGTGCTCGGCACTGCGGTGAGCTGGACCGAGTTCCTCGGGTTCGGCAGCGGCGCACTGTGCGTGTGGCTCGTCGCCCGCCAGCACATCGCCAACTGGCCGATCGGCATCGCCAACAACCTCTTCTTCATCCTGCTGTTCACCCAGGCGGGCCTGTACGCCGACGCCGGCCTGCAGGTCGTCTTCATCACCCTCGCCGCGTACGGCTGGTGGACCTGGACCCACGGGGGTGGACCAGGGACCGACGTCCTCCCGGTGCGACGCACCACCCGCACCGAGTGGACGTGGCTGATCGCGGCGGGGGTGGCGGGGACACTCGGCCTCACTCTCCTGCTGGAGCGCGCCACCGACTCGACCGTCCCTTTCTGGGACGCGCTGACGACCGCCCTGTCCCTGATGGCGACGTACGGGCAGTGCCGCAAGCGCCTCGAGTCGTGGTGGCTCTGGATCGCCGCCGATGTGATCTATGTGCCGCTGTACGCCTACAAGGAGCTCTATCTGACCTCCCTGCTCTACGTCGGCTTCATGACGCTCTGCGTCGTCGGCCTGCGCAGCTGGTCGCGCGACCTCGCCGTACGGCGGCGCGACGTACTCGAGGTGACCGCATGAAGCGCTACGGACACGGCCTCGTCCTCGGGAAGTTCTATCCGCCGCACGCGGGCCACCACCATCTCGTCCGCACCGCCGCCGACCGCTGCGAGCGGCTGACCGTACTGGTCTGCGCCTCCTCCGTGGAGTCGATCCCGCTGCGGGAAAGGGTGCACTGGATGGAGGAGGTGCACCCGGACGTGCGGGTCGTCGGGGCCGTCGACGACATCCCGGTGGATCTGGACGACCCCGCCGTCTGGGACGCGCACATGGCGGTCTTCCGGGAAGCCGTGACACGCCCCGTGGACGCGGTCTTCACGTCCGAGCCGTACGGCGACGAACTCGCCCGGCGCTTCGGCGCGGAGCACATCTGCGTCGATCTGGACCGCACCCTCTTCCCGGTCTCCGGAACCGCGGTGCGCAAGGACCCGGTGGGGTGCTGGGACTTCCTGGAGAAGCCGGCCCGGGCCTGGCTCACCCGGCGCGTCGTCGTTCTCGGCGCCGAGTCCACCGGCACCACCACGATGGCGCGGGCACTCGCCGAGCACTACCAGCGGCGCGGCGGAGCATGGTCCGGCACCCGCTGGGTGCCCGAGTGCGGGCGCGACTACAGCGCCGGGAAACTCGCCTCGCTGCGGGAGCAGTGGCCCGAAGCCCAGTGGGAGGACGTGGAGTTCACCTCGGACGAGTTCCCGGTGATCGCCAGGCTGCAGAACCGCCGCGAGAACCGGGCCGCCCGGAGCGGCTCGCCGGTGCTCTTCTGCGACACCGACTCCTTCGCGACGACCGTGTGGCACGAGCGGTACATCGGCGGGCGCAACCCCCTGGTCGACGAGATCGCCGACCGGGTCACCCACCATCTCTGGCTGCTCACCGACCACGAGGGCGTGGCCTTCGAGGACGACGGGCTGCGCGACGGCGAGGAACTGCGGCCCTGGATGACCCAGCGGTTCCGCGACGAACTGACCCGTACCGGCCGGACCTTCGTCGAACTCACCGGACCCCACGAGCAGCGGCTCGCCACCGCCGTCGCCGCCGTGGACGCCCTGATCGACGAGGGCTGGGACCTCGCCGACCCCCTTCCGGAGCGCCGCTGATGGAGGGCTACGACCCGGGAGCATTCCCGCCCTTCGCCGTCACCGTCGACCTCGCCGTCTTCACGGTGCGCGACGGGCGGCTGCACGTGCTGCTCGTCGAGCGCGGTCAGGAGCCGTACCTGGGCGCGTGGGCGCTGCCCGGCGGCTTCGTCCTGCCCGCCGAGTCGGCCGAACTCGCCGCACGCCGCGAACTGGCCGAGGAGACGGGGCTGTCGCAGCAGACTGCGGCCGGCCTTCACCTGGAACAGCTGCGCACCTACAGCGAACCGGACCGCGACCCGAGGATGCGCGTCGTCTCCGTCGCGTACACGGCGCTCCTGCCGGATCTGCCGGAGCCGCGTGGCGGCGGCGACGCGGCAAGGGCCCAGTGGATGCCCTTCGGGACGTACGGGCCCCTCGCCTTCGACCACGACACGATCCTCGCCGACGCACACGACCGCGTCTGCGCCAAGCTCGAGTACACCTGCCTCGCCACCGCCTTCTGCCCGCCCGAGTTCACCCTCGGCGAGCTGCGGCAGGTGTACGAGACGGTCTGGGGCGTCGAGCTCGACCGCCCCAACTTCCGGCGCAAGGTCCTCACCACACCCGGCTTCGTCCAGGCCGTGAAGGGACCGCCGCGCCTGACCGGCGGACGGGGGAAACCGGCCGCTCTGTACCGGGCGGGTGGGGCCACCACGCTGCACCCGCCACTCCTGCGACCGGAAGGACGGCACTCATGACCACTCTGGGGACTCACCGGACCATCACCAAGCAGGCCGCGACGGGCTCGCTGATCGGACTCGCGCTCGGGGACGCGCTCGGCTTCCCGACCGAGTTCAACGACGTGCCCGCCATCCTCGCCAAGAGCGGACCGTGGCGGCAGATGGAACTGCCGACGCCCGCGTTCGTCACCGACGACACCCAGATGACGCTCGCCCTGGGCCGGGCCGTACGGACCGCGATGGACCGCGGACTGCTGGTCGGATCCCGGCTGGTGCGGCCGCTGCGCGAGGAGTTCACGTCCTGGTACCACTCACCGGACAACAACCGTGCCCCCGGCCGCACCTGCATGGACGCCTGCCGGCTGCTCGACAACGAGCGGCTGCCCTGGCACGAGGCCAGCCAGATCGGCTCCAAGGGCTGCGGCGCCAACATGCGTGTCGCGCCCATCGGGCTGGTCCCTGGGCTGAGCGAGGAACAGCGGGCGGGCGCGGCGCAGTTGCAGTCCGCGCTGACCCACGGGCACCCCACCGCCCTCGCGGCGAGCGACCTCACCGCACGGGCCGTGTACCTCCTCGCCCAGGGCGGCGAGCCGATGGAGCTCGTGGGCCGGCTGCGCTCGTACGCCTACGAGAACCGCAGCCGTTACCACCACAACTGGCTGGGCAATCTGTGGACCTACTCCCACGACCCGACGCCCGAGGCTTTCATGGCCCGCGGCTGGGACGACTGCCTCCAGGTGCTGGAGCGGCTCGCCGCGGCCCTGCGCTCACCGGATCCGGAGCTGGACCCCTGCCTGGCGACCGGCGACGGCTGGATCGCGGAGGAGGCGCTCGCCACCTCGCTGCTGTGCTTCCTGATGTTCCCCGAAGAGCCCGTGACGGCGCTGCGCCGTGCCGCCTGCACCAAGGGCGACTCCGACTCGATCGCGTGCCTCGCGGGCGCGTTCGCGGGGGCGCACCTGGGGGCGGGCGCATGGCCCAAGGAGTGGGCGGAGCGGATCGAGTACCGGAGCGATCTGCTGTCCCTCGCCGCGCTCTGGGACTCTTGATCCATGGCTGCCCCCTGGCCATGGATCTTGGCCCGGTCGTCACCGCCCAGGCCGACCCGGCCGACGCTGCTCGGCGAGAGGGAGGCGCCGCCGTAGGCCGGGCCTGACAGTGGCGAAGGCGGCGGCCGAGCACATACCGGCCGGGGTCGACGCGGAGCGGGTGCACGCGGACGTCGACAGGCCGCACGCCGTCCTTGACGACGCGCGGACGGCGTCGCGGCTGCCGTCGGAGCCCTCTGCCGAGACATACGCACGGCCGGCCGACTTCGTGGTCCGGGTGCGCCTGGAGTGACCGACGCCGTGCCGGGGTGGGCGGATCGTTCGTGCGGGCGGCCTGCCCGAAGCGCGGGAGACGGCCCCGGCCGCCGCCCGGACCGCTCGGCCGGACGGGACCGACCGGTGGACGCCACGGGACCGGTGGACACCGCCGGCGGAGTGGGGAGCGTGCTCCGCGGAGGTCGGTGTCGTCGCTCCCCTCGGTGGCCGGCCCGAAGGCACGTCGGTGGCCGGCCCGAAGGCACGCGACCCCATGAACGCAGGAGTGGACGGTGCGGTCGCGCACCAGCGCGGTACGTGCGTCGGGGACCATGCGCGAGAGCGAACGACCGGCGGTGCCCGTCTCTTCCGGCTACGCCAGGGTGATCGTGTCCCCGGACACCATGATCTGTTTCGGCGGCAGCGGCTTGGTGGCCGGGCCCTCCGCCACCGAGCCGTCCGAGACCCGGAACTTGCTGCCGTGGCACGGACAGTCGATGGTTCCGTCGGCGACCGTGCGGACCGTGCAGCCCTGGTGGGTGCAGATCGCGGAGAAGGCCTTGAAGTCCCCGGCCGTCGGCTGGGTCACCACCACCTTCTCGCTCGCGAAGACCTTTCCGCCGCCCACCGGGATCTCCGACGCGGCGGCCAGCTTCTTGCCGGCCAGCGACGGTGACTCGCCCGGCTTCCCGGTCGACGACGGGGATGCCGCAGGCGCGGCCTTCGTCTTCGCCGGTGCCGTCGTTTCGCCGCCCGCATCACCGCCGCCGTTCCCACAACCCGCCACCAGCGCGGCGGCGCCCGCCGTACCCGCCGCCAGGACCGTCCTTCGACACGTGTCCATGACAGTCTCCTCTGCTCGCGCCCCGACCCGCTCGGGGCACGAGCATCCTGACTCCGCGGACGCCGAAGGCGAAGCAACCGGGCAGCGCGTGCCCCCAATGCGGGTGCGTTGTCCGTCCGTCAGCCCAGTGCGCGCCTCGTCGCTGTCAGGCCCAGGGGGTGAGTTCCCGTGCACGGCCGTCCGCGTCGCGGCGTACCGCCAGCACGGAGGTCACGGCGTGGCGCTCGATCGGGCCGTACACATGCGGGAACCGCGCGCCCTGCGATCCCTCCCAGCGGACCTCGGCGTCGAGCGCGGCGTCGTCGATCTGCAGGACAAGCAGTTCAGGCACAGCGCGGAAGAGGGCGTCCGCGATCGCGAGTGCAGCGGGCTCGTCACCCGAGCAGTGCACGAAGCCCTCGGTGGCCAGGGAGGCGGGGGCGTACGGGCGCTCGGTGTCCGCGGTCCATTCGTCGGCGGGCACGACATGAAAGATCATGCCGCCAGTTGTAGCCCAGGGCCCGGGCCCAGGGTGTCGGGGGACGGGGTTCCCCAGGTGGCAGGGCGATGTGGTTCGGGTGACATTGACCGTGTTCGATCCCCCCACCTCGCGACTCTCCCAGGCGAAAGGCAGAACCATGGCGGGAAACGACCTCGGCAGCCTTCTCGGTGGCGGCGGCCAGAGCGGCGGCGGCGCGGGCAACATCCTCGGCGCGCTGCTGGGCGCGCTCGGCGGTGGCGCTCAGAGTGCCGGCGGCCGAAGCGCCGGCGGGAGCCCGCTCGAAGCTCTGATCGGCACGCTCACCAGGTCCGGTCTGGCCGACCGGACCCAGTCCTGGGTCGGCACCGGTGACAACCAACCGGTCAGCGGCACGCAGATCGCCGACGCACTGCCGAACGAGACCCTGGACCAGGTCGCCCAGCAGGCCGGTGTCACCCCGCAGCAGGCCGCGGACGAGATCGCCCGGTCGCTGCCGCAGGCCGTCGACAGGCTCACGCCGAGCGGACAGCTGCCGCCCGCCGGCGCGTCCCTGGAGGACATCATCCGCCAGCAGCAGCTCTGACCTGACCGTCTCGCAGAGCGGTCGGCGCGGCTGCGCGCCCGTGCGCTGACTACGCTGAACGAAGCACTCGCACAGGTTAGGAGCACGACGTGGCGGTACGAGCGGTCCGTGGAGCCGTCCAGCTGGAACGGGACGAGGCCGGGCACATGGACGAGCAGGTCAGCGAGCTGCTCACCGCCGTCCTGGAACGCAACGGGCTCGGTGCCGACGATCTGATCAGCGTCTGGTTCACGGCGACCCCCGATCTGCACAGCGATTTCCCGGCGGCTGCGGCGCGCAAGCTCGGCATCGTCGACGTACCGCTGATCTGTGCGCAGGAGCTCGACGTCGTGGGCGCCATGCCGCGCGTCGTACGGGTACTCGCGCACGTCGAGTGCGACCTGCCCAAGTCGCAGATCGCGCATGTCTATCTGGGCACCGCAGCCGCACTCCGCAAGGACATCGCCCAGTGAGAACAGCTGTCGTCATCGGAACCGGACTGATCGGAACCTCCGCCGCGCTCGCACTGGCCGGGCGCGGCGTCGTCGTGCACCTCGTCGACCACGACCCGGCCCGGGCACGCACCGCGGCCGCGCTCGGCGCGGGCACCGACGAGCCGCCCGAGGGCCGGGTCGACCTCGCGGTCGTCGCCGTGCCGCCGGCGCATGTCGCCACCGCGCTGGCCGACGCGATCCACGCCGGGGTCGCCCGCGGCTACCTCGACGTGGCCAGCGTCAAGGGCGGACCGCGCCGGGAGCTCGAGGCGCTCGGCGTGGACCAGTCCCACTACATCGGCACGCACCCGATGGCCGGCAAGGAGCAGTCCGGTCCGCTCGCCGCCACCGCCGATCTCTTCGAGGGCCGTCCCTGGGTGCTCACGCCGACCCGCGACACCGACACCGAGGTGCTCAATCTCGCCCTCGAACTGGTCGCACTGTGCCGCGCCGTCCCCGTCGTCATGGACGCCGATGCCCATGACCGCGCGGTCGCTCTCGTCTCCCACACGCCGCAGCTGATCTCCTCGATGGTGGCGGCGCGGCTGGCGGAGGCGGACGACACAGCGGTACGGCTGTGCGGTCAGGGCATCCGCGATGTGACGCGCATCGCGGCGTCCGACCCCCGGATGTGGGTCGAGATCCTCACCGCGAACCCGGGCCCGGTGGCCGATGTGCTCGCCGGGGTGGCCGCGGACCTGGACGAGACGGTCCAGGCGCTGCGGGCCCTGCAGTCCGCCGACGAGTCCAAGCGCCGAGGCGGCGCCGAGGGCATCGAGGACGTCCTGCGCCGCGGCAACGCCGGACGGGAACGCGTGCCGGGCAAGCACGGTGCGGCCCCGGCGACGTACGAGATCGTGGCGATCCTGATCAGCGACCAGCCCGGCGAACTGGCCCGGATCTTCGCGGACGCCGGCCGTGCGGGCGTGAACATCGAGGACGTCCGCATCGACCACGCGACGGGCCAGCAGGCGGGTCTGGTCCAGCTGATGGTGGAGCCGGCGGCGGCGCCGGTGCTCTCGGCGGCACTGCGGGAGCGGGGCTGGGCGCTGCGGCAGTAGGGACGGCGCCGGGCGGCGCTTCCCCGCGCCCGCCCCGCAGGCTTCGCCGCAGCGTGGCGGGGCACGCGCCGCCCGGCCGTTCAGCCCGTCGACGACGGGGTGCGCAGGTGGTGTCCAGGACTCGGTAACCTTGTTCGGGGCGCATCGGCATTCCCGCCTGCCCTCTCCCACGAACCAGGAAGGTGTCCGACACCGTGGAATCCGTGATCGTCGCCATCGATGGCCCCTCCGGCACGGGCAAGTCGAGCACCTCGAAGGCGGTCGCCGCAGCGCTGGGGCTGAGCTACCTCGACACCGGCGCCCAGTACCGCGCGATCACCTGGTGGATGATCAGCAACGGCATCGACGTGCAGGACCCTGTCGCCATAGCGAGCGCCGCCGGCAAGCCCGTGATCGAGTCCGGCACGGACCCCGACGCGCCGACGATCACCGTCGACGGCCTGGACGCCGCCGGTCCGATCCGTACCCAGGAGGTCACCTCCAGGGTCAGCGCCGTCAGCGCCGTGCCCGAGGTCCGCAGCCGGATCACCGAGCTGCAGCGTTCCATCGCCGCGGGCGCCGAGAAGGGCATCGTCGTCGAGGGCCGGGACATCGGCACCACGGTCCTCCCGGACGCCGACCTGAAGATCTTCCTCACCGCTTCGCCCGAGGCCCGCGCGGCCCGTCGCAGCGGTGAGCTCAAGGGCTCGGACGTCGCCGCCACCAAGGAAGCGCTCATCAAGCGCGACACGGCCGACTCCAGCCGTAAGACCTCCCCGCTGGCCAAGGCGGACGACGCGGTCGAGGTCGACACCACCGACCTCACCCTCCAGCAGGTCATCGAGTGCGTCGTGACCCTGGTCGAGGAGAAGCGAGCGGCCGAGTGACCGTTCCGTCAGCCAAGGGCGCCGCGGTCGGCCGGGGCATCGGCATCGGCCTGATGTACGGCCTGTGGAAGCCGCGCGTCCTCGGTGCCTGGCGGGTGCCCTCGGCGGGCCCGGTGATCTTCGCGGTGAACCACGCGCACAACATCGACGGGCCGATGCTCATGGGCACCGCTCCCCGTCCCGTGCACTTCTTGATCAAGAAGGAGGCGTTCGTCGGCCCGCTCGACCCGTTCCTCACCGCGATCGGGCAGCTCAAGGTGGACCGCAACGCCCCCGACCGTACGGCCATCACCCGTGCGCTCGGCGTACTGGACAACGGCGGGGTCCTCGGGATCTTCCCCGAGGGCACCAGGGGTGAGGGCGACTTCGCCTCACTGCGCGCAGGGCTCGCGTACTTCGCCCTGCGCAGCGGGGCGCCGATCGTCCCGGTAGCGGTGCTGGGAAGTACCGCGCGCAGCGGACGGCTGGTCAAGGCGCTGCCTCCGCTGCGCAGCCAGGTCGACATCGTGTTCGGCGACGCCTTCGAGGCCGGCGACGGCAGCGGCCGTCGCACCCGCAAGGCGCTCGACGAGGCCACCGTGCGCATCCAGGAGCGGCTCACCGCCCACCTGGAAAACGCCAGGCACCTCACGGGGCGCCGGGCGAGACTTGAGTAGTACCTGAAGCAGGACACGAGTAGTGGGCCGCGGGACGCGGTCCATCGATGATGCAACGTAACGAGGTAAGCACTTCATGAACGACCAGCACGACCACGGAGCGCTCGGCGACGCCGAGTACGCGGAGTTCATGGAGCTCGCCGCGGAAGAGGGATTCGACGTCGAAGACGTCGAGGGCGCGATCGAGGCGGCCGGGCACGGCCCGCTGCCTGTCCTCGCCGTCGTCGGCCGCCCCAATGTCGGTAAGTCGACCCTGGTGAACCGCATCATCGGGCGCCGCGAGGCCGTCGTCGAGGACAAGCCCGGCGTCACCCGCGACCGTGTCACATATGAGGCCGAGTGGGCCGGCCGCCGCTTCAAGATCGTCGATACCGGCGGCTGGGAGCAGGACGTCCTCGGTATCGACGCCTCCGTCGCCGCACAGGCCGAGTACGCGATCGAGGCCGCCGACGCGGTCGTCTTCGTCGTCGACTCGACGGTCGGCGCGACCGACACCGACGAGGCCGTCGTCAAGCTGCTGCGCAGGGCCGGCAAGCCCGTCGTCCTGTGCGCCAACAAGGTCGACGGCCCGAGCGGTGAGGCGGACGCGACCGCCCTGTGGTCGCTCGGCCTGGGCGAGCCGCACCCCGTCTCCTCGCTGCACGGCCGTGGCACGGGCGACATGCTCGATGCCGTCCTGGAGGTCCTGCCCGACGCCCCGGCGCAGACCTTCGGCAACGCGGTCGGCGGCCCGCGCCGGATCGCTCTGATCGGCCGCCCGAACGTGGGCAAGTCCTCGCTGCTCAACAAGGTGGCGAACGAGGAACGCGTCGTCGTCAACGAGCTGGCGGGCACCACCCGTGACCCGGTCGACGAGCTGATCGAACTCGGCGGTGTGACGTGGAAGTTCGTCGACACGGCCGGTATCCGGCGCCGTGTCCACCTCCAGGAGGGTGCGGACTACTACGCCTCGCTGCGTACCGCCGCCGCCGTCGAGAAGGCGGAGGTCGCCGTCATTCTCATCGACGCGAGCGAGACGATCAGCGTCCAGGACCAGCGGATCATCACGATGGCCGTCGAGGCCGGCCGCGCGATGGTCATCGCCTACAACAAGTGGGACACGCTCGACGAGGAGCGCCGCTACTACCTCGAGCGCGAGATCGAGACCGAGCTCGGCCAGATCGCCTGGGCCCCGCGGGTCAATGTCTCGGCCCTGACCGGCCGGCACATGGAGAAGCTGGTCCCGGCGATCGAGACCGCGCTGGCGGGCTGGGAGACCCGTGTCCCGACCGGCCGGCTGAACGCCTTCCTGGGCGAGATCGTCGCGTCCCACCCGCACCCGATCCGTGGCGGCAAGCAGCCCCGCATTCTGTTCGGCACTCAGGCCGGTACCAAGCCGCCGCGCTTCGTGCTGTTCGCCTCGGGCTTCCTCGAGCACGGCTACCGCCGCTTCGTCGAGCGCCGGTTGCGCGAGGAGTTCGGCTTCGACGGCACGCCGATCCACATCTCGGTCCGTGTGCGCGAGAAGCGCAGCCGCAAGAAGTAGCCGCAGATACACGAGCACGGCCCCTGCACCGGTGAACTCCGGTGCAGGGGCCGTGCTCGTGTCCGCGCCCCGCCGGTCACATGCCTCTGCGGGGGGCCGGGGGCAGCGCCGGGGGCAGGTGGGCGCTCGGCCGGCTCGGCTGGTACGGCTGCCAGTTGCCCTGATGGCCGGTCTGGCCGCCCTGGCTGAACGATCCGCCACGGCTGCTGTGCAGTCCCGTCCCGAAGGCCTTGAAGCCGAGATGCTCTTCGCCGCTGCGGTCGCCGGGCAGCGTCCTGAAGGCCCGGCGGAACTCGGAGTACAGCGCGTCGTAGATCGGCGTGGCCGACGGGCCTGCCGACATGTCGTGCGCGGGGCGCATGGAGGGGATGTGGCTCTGGAACGGCTGACGGGAGGGGTCGTATGAGTGCACGTACCTGCAACGACCCCGCGGCCCGGCGGATGCGGGCGGGCCCGGGATGATTCTGTGGGGGCCGGAGGCAGTACCTCTCAGGACACACGAAGGCGTACGCCGGGGCACGAAAGCACCCCCGGCGTACCTGATGCGCCTGCCCGGCCGATCGGGCAGGCGCTCCTCACCTGCGGTTCTGCCGTACGACGGGTAGGTCTCAGGTGCCCGCGAGCGGCATCGCCGCGGCCACCAGCCGGCCGTTGGCGGCGGCCTTCTCCAGTGCGTCACGCAACAGGTCCTCGCGCGGCTGCTGGCCGATCGAACCCACCGGGGCGGCGAAGACCAGGACCATGCGCGACTTGTTGGCGGCGGTGCGCCAGCCCTCGGTGACCTGGAGCGGCTGGTGGGCCTGCCACCAGGCGACGGGGCTGCCTCCGCCGTTTCCGGGCTGCAGCACGGCGTGCAGCTGGCCCATGGCCACGAGCACGGACCAGCCCGGCAGCTGGGCGGGGTACTGGTTGACGTCGGTGACCGGGAGGAAGCCCGACTCGATCAGCAGCGGGAGGAAGTCGTCGCCGCCGATTCCGGCCGTGCCGGGGCGGGCGATGGGGGCGGTCGGTTCGACCACCAGGGCGGGGTGCACGTCACCGTTGATCAGCACGAGTCCGCTGGTGACACCGAGCACGGCCTGCTGGGGCGCGGACCCGGGGACCTGCGGCTCCTCGCCGGTGATGGAGCGGACGGCGCCCTGGAGCTGGTCCTCGGCGACCTGGACGACCTGGGACGGGATACAGGTGGCGTGGGCGAAGGCGAGCACGGCGGTCTCCTCGCCGACGAACAGCACGGTGCTCGTGCGTTCCTGCTCGGAGTCGCCGGGGGTGCGGCAGGAGGTGCAGTCGTAGCTGCCCGGGGCGTTCTCCCCGGCGAGCAGCCGGTCGGCTTCTTCGTCGCCGATCTCGGCGCGTACGTCCTCGCTGACGTCGAGCATGCGCGGCACGGGTGGCTCCTCGGACTTGGTACGGATTCGATCATGGGGCCGGGCGGGTTCCCGGCTCATAAAGAGCTCAACGGGTGATGTGCGGCAGGGGTCACGCGTGAACGCGGACGGAATCGGAGGGCGCGGCCCGGGGCGTACGTGCGCCGCCGCCGCACCCATGGCGCGGAGCCTCGGGGTGCCGCGACGCGTCCCTGCCGCACTGCATCCCAGGGAACTGCTACCCGCCTTAGTAGAGTCCTGTGGGAAACGACCAGGACCAGGGGGAACGCGGCGACGCCATGCGTATTTCATTTCTGCTGCACAATGCCTACGGCATAGGCGGGACGATTCGGACGACGTTCAATCTCGCTCGCGCGCTGGCGCAGGACCACGAAGTCGAGATCGTCTCGGTCTTCCGTCATCGTGACGAACCCGCCATGGGGGCACCGGCCGGCGTCACGATGAAGCATCTCGTCGATCTGCGGAAGAACAGCTCCGGCTACGACGGCGACGACCCGCTGGCCAAGGCACCGGCCAAGGTGTTTCCTCGCGGGGACGGCCGGCACAAGCAGTACAGCCGGCTCACCGACGCCCGGATCGGCGCCCACCTCGCCTCGGTCGAGGCCGATGTGGTCGTCGGCACCCGGCCCGGCCTCAATGTCCATGTCGCCCGCCAGACCCGGCGCGGCCCCGTCCGGATCGGCCAGGAACATCTGACCCTGGACAGCCACGGCTACCGGCTGCGCCGCGAGATCGGGCACCGCTACCGCGTGCTCGACGCCGTCACCACGGTCACCGAGGCGGACGCCCGGTGCTACCGCGAGCGGCTGAAGCTGCCCGGCGTACGGATCGAGGCGGTGCCCAACAGCGTCCCAGCGCCGGGCGTGGCGCCGGCGGACCTGAGTGCCACGTGGGTCGTCGCGGCCGGCCGGCTCACCAAGGTGAAGCGGTACGACGTGCTGATCGAGGCGTTCTCCAAGGTCGTTGCCGCCCGCCCGGACTGGCGGCTGCGCATCTACGGAAGCGGGGACGCGACCGGAAACGAGAAGAACGCGCTGCGCGGGCTCATCGAGGAGCGTGGCCTGCACAACCATGTCTTTCTGATGGGTACGGCGAACCCGCTGGAGCCCGAGTGGGTCAAGGGGTCGATCGGCGTGGTCACCTCGAACCTCGAGTCGTTCGGCATGACCATCGTGGAAGCGATGCGCTGCGGCCTCCCGGTCGTGTCCACCGACTGCCCGCACGGCCCCGGCGAGATCATCGACGACGGCGCGGACGGCCGGCTCGTGCCGGTCGGCGACGTCGACGGGTTCGCGGACGCGCTGCTGGCACTGATCGACGACGATGATCTGCGCCGCCGCACCGGCCAGGCCGCTCTGGCGTCCTCCGCGCGTTTCGATCCCGCGCGGATCGCGGGGCGTCACCTCGCGCTGTTCACCGAACTCGTCGCCCGCGGCGAGGGCGGCCGCTCGGTGAGCGCCGCACGTGACGCGTTCCACAGGTGCCGAAGCGCACTCTATGACGCCGCCTACTCCCTGCGTTATGTTGCCGCGGATGTGATCCGCAAACGGAAGAAGAGCTCATGACCACGTCCACCCTGCGGCCCGTGCCGCGGGCCGACTGCATCGCGGATGCCGCAGGCGGCATCACCTTCGACGTGGTGGGAGCCGATACGCCCCAGGCGGCGCTCGTGCTGAAGCGGAGGGGCGGCGGCAAGGCCCCCGAGGACGAACTGCGCCTTCCGCTGACCCCTCTGGGCGGCGGCGTCTCCCGTGCCGTGCTGCCGAGCACGGTCGAACTCGCCGAAGGCCGCTGGGACGCCCGCACCGACGACGGCGTGGCCCTCGAGCCCGGCATCCGTGATCTGCGGGCGATCGTCGACCAGACACCCGGGGACGGGACCGACCGCATCGCCGTGCGTGTCCCGTACCCGACGACGGACGGCCGGCTCGCGGTGCGCTGCTGGGTGCGCGCCCCGCACGCCGAGGCCGGCGCGATCGGGCTCGCGCCGGAGGCGGGCACGATGTCCGTCGAGGGCCTGCTGTACGGAACCGAGCTGGGCGAGGGTGCCGTGGCCGAGGCCCGGCTGAGCTCCGGCGGCCGGGTGCACGAGGTGCCGGTCACCGGCGAGGGCCGCGCCTTCGGGTTCACCCTGCCGTATGCGCCGATCTCCGACACGCCACCGGGCAAGGAACAGCTGTGGGAGCTGTGGCTGCGCCCTGCCCGGGACGCCGACGGGATACGGATCTCCCGCATCCTCGACGACATATGGGACAAGAAGGGCATCTTCGTCTACCCCAAGCAGACGACGGACAGCTACCGCGCCGCGCCCTGCTACACCGGGGACAACGACCTGTGCGTGCGGCTCACGGCGGCCGGCTGACCGTCCGCAGGCAGCGCGGAATTCCGCCGACCGTCGAGGACAGATACTGTCCTCGACGGCTGGCAGACTCGCCGCATGTTGGAAACCTCGGCACGTCTGCTGCGCCTGCTGTCCCTTCTGCAGGCCCACCGCGAATGGTCCGGCGCCGAACTGGCCGAACGCCTCAAAGTCACCCCGCGCACCGTACGGCGGGACGTCGACCGGCTGCGCGAACTCGGCTACCCGGTCAACGCCAGCCCCGGTACGGGCGGCGGCTATCAGCTCGGCGCGGGTGCCGAACTGCCGCCGCTGCTGCTCGACGACGACGAGGCGGTCGCGGTCGCCGTCGGGCTGCGCACAGCCGCAGGCCAGGGCATCGAGGGCATCGGCGAGACCTCGGTACGGGCCCTCGCCAAACTGGAGCAGGTCCTGCCGCACCGGCTGCGCCGCCGGGTCAGCGCCCTCAACACCTTCACCGTGCCCATGTTCCGCACGCCCCAAGGACAGCTCGACGCATCCGTGCTCACCGAGCTCGCCAACGCCTGCCGGGACAGCGAGCGGCTGCGCTTCGAGTACCGCGACCACGGCGGCAGCACCACTCGCCGGACCGTCGAGCCGCACCGGCTGGTGTGCACCGAACGCCGCTGGTATCTCGTCGCGTGGGACGTGGACCGCTCGGACTGGCGTACGTTCCGGGCGGACCGGATCACACCGAAGCCGCCGCACGGCCCGCGGTTCGCGCCGCGCACCCCGCCGGCCGAGGACCTTGCCGCCTATGTCTCCCGGGGCGTGTCCACACGGGCGTACGCGGCCCAGGCCGTCATCCGGCTGCACACCTCCGCCGAGCGGGCCGCACAGACGATCGGCCCGTCCGACGGAGTGCTGGAGCCGGTCGACGACACCTGCTGCCTGCTGCGCACGGGAGCCGCGAGCCTGGACGTCCTGGTCATCCACATCATGCTCATGGGCGTCGACTTCGAGGTGGTCGAACCGCAGGAGCTGACCGAGCACATCACAGCGATCCGGGACCGGTTGTCCCGGGCTCTGGCCCCCGCCGGCTGATGTCGTCGTGCGGGGCCTCCGGCACGGCCGGGCGCTCGGCGGCGAAGGAGGGGTGGTGCAGATCGAAGGCGGGCGACTCGGAGCGGATCCGGGGCAGCGCCGTGAAATTGTGGCGCGGCGGCGGGCAGGAGGTCGCCCACTCCAGCGAACGCCCGAACCCCCACGGGTCGTCCACCTCCACCTTCCTGCCGTACCTGGCCGTCTTCCAGACGTTGTAGAGGAACGGCAGCGTCGACGCGCCCAGCAGGAAGGAGCCGATGGTGGAGAAGGTGTTGAGGGCCGTGAAGCCGTCGGCAGCCAGATAGTCCGCGTACCGCCGGGGCATGCCCTCCGCGCCCAGCCAGTGCTGGACGAGGAACGTCATGTGGAATCCCAGGAACAGCGTCCAGAAATGGATCCTGCCGAGGCGCTCGTCGAGCATCTTCCCGGTGAACTTGGGCCACCAGAAGGAGAAACCGGCGAACATCGCGAAGACGACGGTGCCGAAGACGACGTAGTGGAAGTGGCCCACCACGAAGTACGAGTCGGTGACATGGAAGTCCATCGGCGGTGACGCCAGGATGACCCCGGTGAGCCCGCCGAACAGGAACGAGACCAGAAAGCCGACCGCCCAGAGCATCGGGGTCTCGAAGCTCAGTGATCCGTTGAGCATCGTGCCGGTCCAGTTGAAGAACTTCACTCCGGTCGGAACCGCGATCAGGAAGGACATGAAGGAGAAGAACGGCAGCAGCACCGAGCCCGTGGCGAACATATGGTGCGCCCACACCACCGCCGACAGACCCGTGATGGCCATCGTGGCCCCCACCAGCGTGAGGTAGCCGAAGATCGGCTTGCGGGAGAAGACCGGGATGATCTCGCTGATGATGCCGAAGAACGGCAGCGCGATGATGTAGACCTCGGGATGGCCGAAGAACCAGAACAGGTGCTGCCACAGCAGCGCACCACCGTTCTGGGCCTGGAACACCACCGACCCGAACTGCCGGTCGGACTCCAGCACCAGCAGTGCCGCCGCCAGCACCGGGAACGCGATCAGCACCAGGATGGTTGTGAACAGCACGTTCCAGGTGAAGATCGGCAGTCGGAACATGGTCATGCCGGGGGCGCGCAGGGCGAGGATGGTGGTCAGGAAGTTCACCGAGCCGAGGATGGTTCCGAAGCCGGCGAGTGCCAGGCCCATGATCCACAGGTCGGCGCCGATGCCGGGCGAGCGGTCCAGGGAGTTGAGCGGCGCGTAGGCGAACCAGCCGAAGCTCGCCGGGCCGCTGGGCACGGCCAGCGAGCCCAGCACGATCAGGCCGCCGAAGAGGAACAGCCAGTACGAGAGCATGTTCAGCCGGGGGAAGGCCACGTCGGGCGAACCGATCTGCAGTGGCACCAGCTCGTTCGCGAAGCCCGCGAAGGTGGGCGTCGCGAACAGCAGCAGCATGATCGTGCCGTGCAGCGTGAACGCCTGGTTGTACTGGTCGTTGCTGATCAGCTGCAGTCCGGGGCGGGCCAGCTCCGCCCGCATCACCATGGCCAGCACCCCGGCGATCAGGAAGAAGCCGAACGAGGTGACCAGATACAGATGCCCGATCTTCTTGTGATCGGTCGTGGTCAGCCAGTCGACGATCACCCTGCCCAGCCGGTGCGACGGTGCCTCCGCGACCGGCTCGGCCGTCCGTGTACTCATCGCCGTCCCCTCGCAGTCAACGCCCCGGGCATCTTCGGGTCGGGGGGATCGTGTAAGGAAGCGGTGAATTTCTGACGGTGCTCCAATTCATCCTGCTTCCGGTGTCCGAGACAATTCCGCAACGGTAATTCCGGCCTGCGCCGAGGCCTCGCCGAATTACCGTACGAACGTCGCTGAACTGCCCGTTCGGGTGAACAGGCCCGCGTTGAACAGGTGTCGAGATCCTGTGACAGAAGCGTGACAGCTGGGGTACTTGTGGCTGCTGAGCAAGCTGGTGATCCGCCTTCCGTCACCGTCCGCTGCCGCCTACCGTGGGTGCATGGCACCCATACCGTCTTCCTCCCAAGAACCCCAGGATGCCCCCGATTCGTATGTCGGCCTCGGGGCGCAGGCCGCCGAACTGCTGGCCCGTGAGCGCGGCTGGACATCCGTCAGATCGCTGCCGAAGGGCGCGATCATCACCATGGAGTACATGGTCGGCCGGCTCAACTTCGAGGTCGTGGACGGCACGGTGATCCGCTGCTGGAAGGGCTGACAGTCCCTGCTGTATGTGACAGGCCCCGGCACCGAAGTGCCGGGGCCTGTCACATACAGCAGGGACGCAGGGCCGGATCAGCCGCCCGCGACCGGCCGCGAGTGCGGTGGTCTGCGGCTGCCCGACGGGGTGATGGGCGCGCGCTCCGAGCGGATCGCATGCGGCCGTGGCTGGGTGAGGTGGCCGCTCGTCCTGCCTGCCGGCCCGGGCCGGGTGTGGCCGACCGTGGCCACCGGCTCGCGGGACGGATCACTGCTGTGCGGGTCGCGCTGAGGGAATATCGCCGGCCGCAGACCGCCCGCCGCGACGGGCAGGGAGGGAGTGAGCCGACCGCGTGCACGCCACTGGTCGCGCAGTGCCAGGATCCAGGCCTCCGCACGGCCGATGAGCGGCTCGCACCAGGGCAGCGCGAGCATGATCAGCAGACCGGCGGCCCAGCCGAGCAGCACATCGCTCAGCCAGTGCGTACCGAGATACACGGTGGTCAGACCCACACCGAGCGAGACCACGGCCGACAGTGCCGACAGATAGCGGCGAGCCCGCGGGGTGGTGGCCAGATAGGCCAGGATTCCCCAGGTCACCACCGCATTGGCGGTGTGTCCGGACGGAAATATATCGCCGCCCGCGAAGAGCTCGGCAGAGCCGATCTGCGTCGCGTAGTGAGGGCCGAGCCGGCCCAGACCGATCTTGACCGCTCCGACGGTCGCATTGAGCAGCAGCAGGGCAGCGCCGAGCACCAGCAGCGGCCGCAGCGTGTGCTGGCGCCAGGAGCGCCAGCCCAGCCAGGCCGCCACCATCACGGCGGTCGGGCCGCGCTGGCCGAGCACCACGTAGTAGTCGAGGAGCGCGTGCTGTTCGGGCCACTGCTCGTACGGCCGGAAGAGCATGAGCTTCCAGTCGAGGGCCACCAGCCAGGTCGAGGCCAGAACGGCGACGACGATGGCGAGATAGAACGCCGACGTCCCGCCGAAGAGGGCGAGACGGGTGCGGCTCATCCGCGGGATCTCTATCTTCGGCGGTTCCGGCTCCCGGTCCAGCCGGGCAAAGATGTCGGTACGCACCTAATCGACGTTACAGCGAGTGAGTGAGCGGACCGGCCGATCCACGGGCTTTGTGATGCCGATGTGATGTGGAGTATGTCTCAGGGCCGGTTCTATTCACGGTCCGTCAGGAAAAGCAGGTGACCCTGTTCCCTATTTATCGGACGGTCTTCCTGTCACGTTCTTATCTCGGGTTCGAAATGGTTCACCGGTGCACCGTGCGGAATTTCCCCGTTGTTCAGGGCCCGCCAAGATCCGCTTCGCCCGCGCGGGGAGTGTCGTACGCCACACCAGGGCATCCGCCCAGGTGAGAGATCGACCACGCATCACACGCCCGAACTCGCGTACGCTGGCGGCTCGCTCGCGCGTCGACGCCGGGCCGCCCACCGGGACGACAAGCAAATACCGTCCCCGGCGCTGGCCCGCCGAGTGCGAGGGACTCACTGGGAGGTACGTACATGTCCGTGACGACCACGGCCGGAGCACGCCTGCGTGCCGCCGGCGGCGGTGCCAACCGCTGGGTCGTCCTCGTCGTCCTCTGCGTCAGTCTGCTGTTCGTCGCCCTCGACGCGACCGTGCTGCATGTCGCCGTTCCCGCCGTCACCGAGGATCTGCGACCCAGCGGTGTCGAGCTGTTGTGGGTCGTGGACGCCTATCCGCTGATCTGTGCCTCCCTGCTGATCCTCTTCGGCACGCTGGGCGACCGGGTCGGCCGTCGCCGGGTGCTGCTGATCGGCTACGGCCTCTTCGGCGCGGCCTCCGCGGTCGCCGCCTTCGCGCCCACGCCCGAGGTGCTGATAGGCGCGCGCGCCCTGCTCGGCGTCGGCGGCGCCATGATCATGCCCGCGACGCTGTCGATACTGCGCGACGTCTTCCCGGACCGCCGTGAGCGGGCCATGGCCATCGGCATCTGGACCGCGGTCGCCGCGATCGGAGCCGCGACCGGACCGGTGCTCGGCGGCTTTCTGGTCGAGCACTTCTGGTGGGGCTCGGTCTTCCTGATCAACATCCCGCTGATGGCTCTGATCCTCCCCGTCGGCCGCTGGCTGCTGCCCGAGTCCAGGGGCTCGGCGGATGGACCGTGGGACGTACTCGGCGCGCTGATGGCCGCGGCCGGTGTGCTCGGAGTCGTTCTCGGAGTCAAGCGCCTCGGCGCCGGCGACCAGGTGCTCGACGCCGGCACCCTCGGTCCCTTGCTGGCCGGTGCCGCCCTGCTGGCGGTGTTCGTACGGCGTCAGCGCCGCCGCGAACACCCGCTGATCGACATGCAGATGTTCACCAGAGCCGCGTTCTCCTCTTCCGTCGGCTGCATCATCCTCGCGATGCTCGCCCTCGTCGGCCTGGAGCTCATAGCCGTCCAGTACCTGCAACTGGTCCTCGGGCTCAGCCCGCTGGAGACCGGCCTGCGGCTGCTGCCGCTCACCTTCGCCGCGATGGCCGCCGGCGCCACCGGCTCGTACACACTGCACCGCGTCGGCCCGCGCCGGATGGTCGGCTGGGGCTTCGTCCTGACCGCGGCCTCCGTGCTGCTGCTGACCGTGATGGGCCAGCACGACCGGCCCTGGCTGCTCACCGCAGCGTTCGTACTGCTCGGCTTCGGACTGCAGACCACCTTGTTCGGCGCGTACGAGTCGATGCTCAGCGAGGCCCCGGCCCACCAGGCGGGCGGAGCGGCCGCAATCGGCGAGACCTCGTACCAGCTCGGCGCGGGCATGGGCATCGCACTGCTGGGAAGCGTGATGAACGCCGCGTACGCGCCGGCGGTCACCGCCCTGTCCGGAGTGCCGGACCGGGCGAGTGCCGCTGCCGCGCACTCCCTGGGGGAGGCCTACCAAATCGCCGACACGCTGGGCGGGCCGGCGGGACACGCGCTGCGGACCACGGCCCGCCACTCCTTCGTCCACGGTCTGCATGTCACGCTGCTGGTCAGCGCCGGGCTGCTGCTCGTCGGTGCCCTGGCGGCGCTCAAGCTGCCGCGCATGATGGAGTCGGCGGTCGACAAGTGCCCGCGGCAGCGGCTGCCCGAGGTCTCGATCCCGGCCGGCCGTGAGCCGGCGGAGGCGGCGGGGTCTGGACGCACGGCACACTGAGCCGTAACGTCAGCCGCAACTAGCACTGCTAGTTTTCGTCCGTCGTGTGTTCGTGTTCCGCTGTGTGAGAGCCGCCGGAGGCCAGACCATGTCCGCACCCTCGAAGCTGCCGCCCTTCGACGCCGGCGATCCGCTCGGCATCGACGATCTGCTCGATGCCGAGGACATCGCGATCCGCGACACTGTGCGCACCTGGGCCGCCGACCGCGTCCTGCCGTACATCGCCGACTGGTACGAGCGCGGCGAGCTGCCCGGCATCCGGGAGCTGGCCCGGGAGCTCGGCTCGATCGGCGCGCTCGGCATGTCGCTCGAGGGTTACGGCTGTGCCGGGGCCACCGCCGTCCAGTACGGACTGGCCTGCCTGGAGCTCGAGGCCGCCGACTCCGGCATCCGTTCGCTGGTGTCCGTGCAGGGCTCGCTCGCCATGTACGCGATCCACCGGTACGGCTCCGAGGAGCAGAAGCAGCGCTGGCTGCCCGGCATGGCGGCCGGCGAGATCATCGGCTGCTTCGGCCTGACCGAGCCCGATGTCGGCTCCGACCCCGCGGCCATGCGTACCTACGCCAAGAAGGACGGCGCCGACTGGGTGCTGACCGGCCGCAAGATGTGGATCACCAACGGTTCGGTCGCCGGCGTCGCCGTCGTCTGGGCGCAGACCGACGACGGCATCCGCGGCTTCGTGGTTCCCACCGACAGCGCCGGGTTCTCCGCGCCCGAGATCAAGCACAAGTGGTCGCTGCGGGCCAGCGTGACCAGCGAACTGGTCATGGACGAGGTACGACTGCCCGCCGACGCGGTGCTGCCGGAGGTCACCGGACTGCGCGGACCGCTCGGCTGCCTCAGCCATGCCCGCTACGGGATCGTCTGGGGCGCGATGGGCGCCGCGCGCTCCAGCTTCGATGCGGCGGTGGCGTACGCCCGGACACGCGAGCAGTTCGGCAGGCCGATCGGCGGCTTCCAGCTCACCCAGGCCAAGCTCGCCGACATGGCCGTCGAGCTGCACAAGGGCATTCTGCTCGCCCACCACCTGGGCAGGCGTATGGATGCCGGGACGCTGCGGCCCGAACAGGTCAGCTTCGGGAAGCTCAACAACGTGCGCGAGGCCATCGAGATCTGCCGCACCTCGCGCACCATCCTCGGCGCGAACGGCATCTCCCTCGAATACCCCGTGATGCGCCATGCGACCAACCTCGAGTCGGTGCTCACCTACGAGGGCACGGTCGAGATGCACCAGCTGGTGCTGGGCAAGGCGCTCACCGGCCTGGACGCGTTCCGGTAGGTCCCGGTTCGGCCGGCGAGAGCTCCCCCGGCCACCGCTGGGAGGGGGTGCCCCCGGACGAAGTCTGGGGGAGTGCCCCCACGCTCAGCTCTGGTTGAAGAAACCGTCCTGCACGCGCCCCGCGGACTCCCCGCTGACGATCTCGGTGTCGGCGGGGGTCAGCAGGAACACGCGGGTGGCCACGCGCTCGATCGAGCCGCGCAGCCCGAAGGCCAGCCCGGCGGCGAAGTCGACCACGCGCTTGGCGTCGGCCGCCTCCATCGAGGTCAGATTCACGATGACGGGAACGCCGTCCCGGAACAGCTCGCCGATGCCGCGCGCGTCCCGGAATCCGTCCGGGGAGATGGTGGCGATCCGTCGGCCCTGTTCCTGGGCGGATTCGGAGGCCACGCGCACCCTGGGGTCGGTGACCCATGCGTCACCTGTGTCAGCATCCCCGGCGTACTCGTCGTCGTAGTAACGCCCGTCGTTGTCCTCGACGAGTCCCAGCCAGGCGCTCGCCTTGCGTACCGAACCCATGGACGCCTCCTTCCGCTGCTGCAGTGGTCTCACTGCGGTCTCTGTCGTTCCGCACCCCTATGGTCGTCCATAATGCGGATCGCGCGCCAAGTGGATAGTCGCCGCGCAGGGGATTCGTGACGGTACTGGTGCAGAAGATGTGGCGATTCGTCAATGTTCTTCCTGCGTAGGGGGCGTGAGGGGATCAAAATATATAAGTCGGGCCGGACGGGTGAGTCCGGGGGCGTATGGGTGAACGGATCACTCGATACGATGCGTGCCGCACTGTCGATCGACCCTCGGGGGGCGTCGTGTTCGGAATCGTCAGACCCTGCACGCACAGGCTCGGCGACGGGCTGAAGACCGAGTGGATGGCCCATCTGTGCGGCCTGTGTCTCGCACTTCGCGCCGACCACGGCCAGTTCGCCCGGATCGTCACCAACTACGACGGCCTGATCGTCTCGGTTCTGACGGAGGCTCAGACCGAGCGCACCACGGCACAGCGGCGCACCGCCGGGCCCTGCCCGCTGCGCGCCATGCGCACCGCGCCCGTCGCCCGCGGCGAGGGGGCGCGCCTGGCGGCCGCCGTGTCGCTGGTGCTGGCCTCGGCGAAGGTGCGGGACCACGTCGCCGACCGGGACGGCGTGTTGGCCCGCAGGCCGGTGGCCGCTGCCGCCCGCCGGATAGCCTCCGGCTGGGACCGGGCGGGTGCGCGTACCGGCGCGGAGCTCGGCTTCGACACGGCGGTGCTTGTGGACGCGGTCGACCGGCAGGCAGGGATCGAGACGCTGGCCGGCCCGGGGACCTCCCTGCTGACGGTGACCGAGCCGACCGAGACGGCCACGGCGGCCGCCTTCGCGCACACCGCAGTGCTCGCCGGCCGTCCGCAGAACGTGGCACCCCTCGCCGAGGCCGGCCGGCTCTTCGGGCGGCTTGCGCATCTGCTGGATGCCGTCGAGGACAAGGAGGCTGACGCCGCGTCGGGAGCGTGGAACCCGCTCACGGCGACCGGCACGTCGCTCGCCGAGGCGCGCCGCCTCGCGGACGACGCGGTGCACGGCATCCGGCTGGCGCTGCGGGACGCGGACTTCGTGGACGGCAAACTGGCGCACGTACTGCTCGCGCACGAGCTCCGGACCTCGGTGAACCGTGCCTTCGGCTCGACCACCTGCTCGCACCAGGGGTACGGCCCGCAGCCCGGGCAGGGCGGCAACCCGTACGGCGGCCAGGGCAACCCGTACGGCCAGGGCGGGGCTTACCCCGGCGGCGGACCCTACGGCTCCAACAACCCCTACGGCGGTGGGATGCCGGGCGGCCCGGGCGGTCCCGGCGGCGGCCTGCCCCCGCAGTTCGGTGGCGAGCCGCCGACACCGAAGCCGCGCGGTTTCTGGGCAGGCTGCGCGGTCTTCACCGGGCTCTTCTGCACCTGCCGCATCTGCTGCGCCAAGGAGTACGAGGGCCCCTGGTCCCGCAAGAAGCGCGAGGGCTGCTGCCACAAGTGCGACTGCGACTGCGGTCCGAACTGCGACTGCTGCTGCCCCTGCGACGGCTGCTGACGGGGCGTCGGACCTCTGGGGACCGGGTCACCTGGTCCCGGCCGGCTCGCGCTCCCGCCTCGGTGCGAGCCGGTGGTACGGCGTGTCCTGAACATGAGGGGCGTGAAGTCTCCAGGTGGCTCACTCGGAGGAGGGAACGACGGGTGCGGCGAGGGGGCGGCACGGTGTTGTGTGCGTGAAGGCGACAAGCGGGAAGCGGGAGATCTGCGCAGCCGCGCGCGAGCGGCGCGGGGGAGTGGACGGGCACGTCCGGCATGTCTGCGGGAGACATGCGCGAGAATGCCGTCGGATCAGCTCGACACGACGAGGACCACACGCGACCGAAGTCGATGGGGGAGCGGGTGCCCAGCCACTGCTGCGCATGCATGGCCCAAGTGGAACAGGCACTCGCCATGATCCCGGGTCCGTACGGCCCGCTGTCCCTCACCGGGACCCTTCCCCTGCCTTCGGTCGGAGGTGCTCCCAGGCTTGCCGACCGCCCGGAAGGGCAATTCCGGCCGTCCCGGGAACCTGGACCGAGGACGGTGACGAGGGGGGCTCAGCGCCACCGACGCGAACCTCTCACCGTCGACGGCAAGCCGCTCACCTGCCGGATCCGCCTCACCGCCGACCATGCGCCGGTCCCCGGAAACCGCGTCTCCCACGGCGAGCGCCGACTGGTCGTGCTGTGCCGCGACGACCTGTGGGCAGTGCGCGACTTCGACCCGCAGGCAGGCTCGCACGGCCTTCCGGGGCATCGAGGCGGCACGGTACGACTTCGCCGGGCAGTGCAGGGACACTTCCGGGCCGACGAGCGGGACCACAGCATCCGGGTCGAGAACACCGAGGGCCGCGAGCGAGGTCTCGGCCTTTGCGGGGAGATCGTCTTCGACCTCGACGGCGAGGAGCGCACGCTCAAGGCGCCGGTCGGGGCGACGGATCGCTGTGGGCGGCCTTCGCCGACGCGACCAGCGGTGACAGCAGCCACCGCTTCCGGTTTCTGCGGCCGGCCGCGCCGTCACCGGAGGGCTCGGTGAGCGTCGACTCAGCCGCGCTCCTGCCGCCGTGCGTCTTCGCGGGCCACTTCATCTGCCCCTTCCCGACGCCCGGGAACACACTGCCCGTCGCGGTCCCGGCCGGCGAACGGAACCGCACGGGACGCTGATCCGTCCTAGGGGGCGGACGAACACCGAGACGCATGCACAGCCCCGGTCGCCGAAGAGGCCGCCGGGGCCCTGTGGCATGCATGTGCCGAGCGGCCGAAAAGACCCCTTGTGCGGCAAGTTGACGGCACGAATACTCCCGAGCAGCGCTTGTCAGGGGTATGGCCTGTCCGGAAAGCGGAATGACCGGATGGTGTCCGTACGTCCTGGCTGCGCCTCACGGGCCCCGAACCCCACGAACGGGCCCCCATTCCCCTCGGGAGGAACGAAAAGTGAGGATCAAGCGCACCATCCCCCGCAGCGGCAGCTCCAGACGCATCCGTCTGCTTGCCGCGTCCACCGGCCTGATCGCAGCCGCAGCACTGGCCGTCCCCACCGCCACCGCCACCGCCGACCCAACACAGACTTTCAGCGCGAACCAGCTCACTGCCGCGAGCGACGCCGTGCTCGAAGCGGATGTCGCAGGCACCGCCTGGCACATCGACCAGGCCACGGACACCCTGGTCGTCACGGCCGACAGCACCGTCTCCAAGGCCGAGATCGCCAGGATCAGGAGCGAGGCGGGCAGCAACGCCGGAGCCCTGCGCATCGAGCGCACGCCCGGCACCTTCTCCAAGCTCATCTCGGGCGGCGACGCCGTCTACGCCACCAGCTGGCGCTGCTCCCTCGGCTTCAACGTCCGCAGCGGCAGCACCTACTACTTCCTGACCGCAGGCCACTGCACCGACGGTGCGGGCACCTGGTACACCAACTCGTCACGCACCACGAGCATCGGACCCACCGCCGGCTCCAGCTTCCCGGGCAACGACTACGGCATCGTCCGCTACACCAACACCTCGCTGTCGCACCCGGGTTCCGTCGGAAGCGTCGACATCACCAGCGCCGCCAACGCGACCGTCGGCATGTCCGTCACCCGCCGCGGCTCCACCACCGGCACCCGCAGCGGCTCCGTCACAGGCCTGAACGCGACCGTGAACTACGGTGGCGGTGACGTCGTCTACGGCATGATCCGCACCAACGTGTGCGCCGAACCAGGCGACAGCGGCGGCCCGCTCTACTCCGGCAGCCGGGCGATCGGTCTGACCTCGGGCGGCAGCGGCAACTGCTCCTCGGGCGGCACGACGTTCTTCCAGCCGGTCACCGAGGCACTGAGCGCCTATGGAGTGAGCGTCTACTGACGCCGACGCAGACAACCGAGCCGGTCGAGTCCCCGTCCGCATGCACTGCATGCCGGACGGGGGCTTCGACGTTCCGCCCCTGTTTGAGAGGATGTCAGGAGGCGTGGACGTCGCAGTGACGGGGGTTGCAGGCTTCGTGAAACGCATTGGAGTGACCGGCCACCGGGGTATCCCGCCTGAGGCACTGGCTCACATCCGGGCCGGTATGCATGCCGCGCTCTGCGGCCATCGGGGCTCGCTGGAGGCGCTGTCCTCCCTGGCGGTCGGCGCCGACCAGCTCTTCGCCGATGTCGCACTGGCCTGCGGCGCGGAGCTGACCGTGGTGATCCCCAGCGGCGACTACGAGCGGGGCTTCGTGCGGCCCGACGAGCTTGCCCACTACCGACGGCTGAAGAGCCTGGCCACCCGGGAGATCCAGCTGTCCTTCCCCACCTCGACCGACGAGGCGTACTACGCGGCCGGCGCCTATATCGCGGACCGTTGCGACCGGCTTCTCGCAGTCTGGGACGGACGCCCCGCCCGCGGCCACGGCGGAACCGGCGATATCGTCCGCTACGCCCGCGATCTCGGCAAACCGGTGACCGTCCTGTGGCGTGAGGGCCTCGAGCGCGACTGAACACCGGACTGACGCAGCCTCAACTACGGTGCCTGACAAGCCAGTCCGTGTGCTGGGGCGAGACGATCCGCTCGGTCTCGTAGACTGCGGAAGGCCACTGCGCATCGGTGACGGTGGTCTCCATCGCCGTGTGCAGTGCCGCCAGATCCTCCTCCACCAGCGAGTGCGCGGCTATGAGCGGCTGGTGCCGGCGGATCTCGCTCCAGGCGAGACACGCGGCCGCCGCGGCCGACAGCACCCCGGCCACATGGGCGGACCCGGTGACCGAAAAGGTCCGCAGTGTGGCGAAGAACAGTGCGAACAGTGTGAGCAGGCCGATCGACGCGGACCAGAACGCGGTGGCGCGACGGGATATCTCCGTACGCCGGTGGTACCAGTTGCGCTGCTCGATCAGCCGGTCCCTGACGTACGTCTCCTTGCGTACGCTGAACGCCTTCGCCCGCAGCCGCCGCATGGGTGTGGTGATCAGGTCCGCGGCCGCCGCACTCGCATCGGCGCCACGCGGGTCATCCCAGCCGACCTTGGCCAGCTCCAGTAACCCTTCCTCCAGCCGGGCGGTGAACAAGGCGTCGGCATCGGTGCCGGCCTCCGTGGTTCCGAACGGAGTGCCGTGGACGGCGTAGCGCCAGCACATGGACCTGATGAACTCCGCGGCGGAGCGGTTGAGTTGCCAATGCGACTTTGCTCGCCGCCGGGAGGAGCGGTAACTGAGCACCAGCACTCCGGCGTAGGCCAACGCACTGAAGAATCCCATGAGTTGGAAGGATCCACCGAGCCGCAGAGAGGACGGCAGCGCTGCGAAGGCGGCACCCAGGACCAGCAGCAGGAGCTGGTGGCGGGTGGCGGCGACGGCCTCCCGCTGGCGGGCGATGGCTGCGGCGTCCGTGTGATGGAAGAGAACCGGCAGGTCGGAGTTACGGAAGACCATGCTTTCCAATGGCCGCGGAAACTCGCTCATACGCACCCCCGTCTGCGGTTTTGCCTTCACCCTTTAGATGGAATGGCTCGTTCCGTACTGTCCTGCGAGAATGCTGCGAAACTCTTTCGTTCCGTATCGCACGCGCTGAGTTGCTGCGGGTGGCCATGAGGGTAAAGTCGTGCCGCCGGCACCGCAACGGTGCGTGGTATCTGTGCTGGACACGGCATTGAGCTGGACACAACATCAAGGACGGCCCCCTATGACGCTTCACTCCTCCCCTTCCTTCGCTGCTGCGAAGAAGAATCGGGCCCCGCTGGCGCAGATCGACGTGCGTGGTGCTGATGCCGCGAAGAAGTTGGCGCGCTTGCTTCCGGTTTCCGACGACCGAGCAATGCGGGCATCCACCTTTCAGTCTGCGCTCTAGACTGGCGCAATGACTGGACCCCTGGTCCCTTTCCGCGAGATTGTGGTGAAGGTCCACAGCAGGTGCGATCTTGCGTGCGACCACTGCTACATCTACGAACACGCTGATCAGAGTTGGCGAACCCGCCCGAAGGCAATCTCTGACGAAGCGATTTCCTGGACAGCTCTGCGACTGGCCGAGCATGCCAAGAGCCATGCCCTGCCCTCCGTGTCAGTGATCCTGCACGGAGGGGAGCCTCTGCTGGCGGGCCCCGCACGCCTGCGGCGGATCTGCGAGGAACTCACCGCGGCCCTCGACAAGGACACCGCCCTCGATCTGCGGATCCATACCAACGGGTTGCAGCTCAGTCCTCGCTACCTCGACCTGTTCGACGAATTCGGTGTCCGGGTCGGTATCTCCCTCGACGGTGACCGCGCCGCGAACGACCGCCACCGCCGCTTCGCAGACGGCCGCACCAGCCATCCACTGGTTCTGCGGGCCGTGGACCTGCTCCGCCAGGAGCGCTACCGGCATCTGTTCCTCGGGCTGCTCTGCACGATCGACGTGGCCAACGATCCCCACGCCGTGTACGACGCCCTCACCGAGCTCGCGCCGCCCCGTATCGACTTCCTGCTGCCGCACGCCACCTGGGCCGACCCTCCGGTCCGACCCGACGGCTCGCCCACCGCGTACGCCGACTGGATCCTCACCGTCTTCGACCGCTGGGAAGCACAGGGCAGGCCGGTGCCGGTACGGCTCTTCGAGTCCGTGCTCTCCACCCTCGCCGGCGGCCCCAGCCTCACCGAGTCCCTGGGGCTCGCCCCCACCGATCTCGTGGTCGTCGAGACCGACGGCGCACTGGAGCAGGTCGACTCGCTCAAGAGCGCCTACGACGGCGCCGCGGCCACCGGTTTCGACGTCTTCACGCACACCTTCGACGAGGTCGCCGCCCACCCCGGGGTCCGCGCCCGACAGCTCGGGCTGGCAGGCGTCAGCCGGACATGCCGCCAGTGCCCCGTCGTACGCTCGTGCGGCGGAGGGCTCTACACCCACCGGTACGCCACCGGCACCGCCTTCGACAACCCCTCCGTGTACTGCACCGACCTCGAAGCGCTGGTCCGCGGCATCGAACAGCGCACGGCCGCGACCGGGTCCCCGGCCGTGACCGACCCGGAAGCCCTTCGCATCCTCCAGCAGGAGCTGACCCGCCTTCTGCTCGCCGAGCTCGACGCACGCCTCGACGGCCGCGGAGGCGAGAAGTGGGCAACGGCCTGGCAGCTGGCGTCCGTCGTCGAGCAGCGGTCGGACGGGATGGACGAGATCCTCGCCCATCCCTACACCCGCAGCTGGCTGCGCACCTGCCGGGACGCCCTCCACGAGCAGCGGCCGGACGCCGTCGAGCTCGCACTGCAGCTGGACGCGTACGTCGCGGCGGCGGCCGTACGAGGCGGGCTGGACATGCCCGTACAGGTCACCTGCCGGGGCGGCACGCTCGCCCTGCCCACCCTCGGCGAGCTGCGGCTGGCCGGGGTCCCCGACCAGTGCGAGGCCGAAGTACGAGGCAGCCGGCACGAGCTGTGGGTGCGGGTGCCGGGGCACGAGGCGTTACGCGTACGCCCCGGAGTCGCCGCCGACGGCTGGCGGCCCGTACACAGGCCCGGGCTGGAGGGCTGGCCCGACCTGGTGCTCGACGACATCGACCCGCACCGCGACTTCCGGCAACCGGTGCACGAGGACGAGGACCCCGAACCGCTCACCGAGGCATGGACGCTGCTCCGGCGGGCCGACCCGCGCCAGGCCGCCGAGATCGCGGACTCGCTCACCACCCTGACACCGCTCCCGGACGGCGGGCCGTCCGTCGGACGGCACGGCTACGGAGCCCTCGGCCTGAGGATCCAGGGCCCGCCCGCCCAGCTGGCGGCCGCATTGCTGCGAGGCTTCCGCCGCGCCAAACTCCAGGCGCTGACCGAGGTCACGGACCTCTGGGCCCAGGACGGATGGTGGCACCACCCAGCCCCCTGGCAGGACGAGCCGCTGCCGGTGTCGCAACTGCTGGCCGAGGCGTACGAACGCGTCGGACTGCGGGCACTCGACGCGAGGGAGGCGGCGCCGGCCGGACCCGCACTCGCCGTCCTGGAGAGCAGCGCCGAACTGACCGTCGACGGCAAGCGCCTGGTGGCCGTCCTGCGGGCGGAGGCCACCCGTGGCTGACCCCCGGCAGGACCGGAACCTGGCGGACAGCGTGCGCGAGGCGGGCGTACGCAGCGGCATGACTCTGCTCGTGCATGCCTCCCTGCACGGCACCGGACTGCGCGCAGCGGCCGTGCGCGACGCCCTGCTGGACGTACTGGGTCCCGGTGGCACGCTGGTGGTGCCCGCCTTCACGGCGGAGAACTCCGACACCTCCCCCGGCTACCGGGCCCAGGTGCGTGGCATGACACCCCAGCAGGAGGCAGCCTTCCGGGCGGACATGCCGGCCTTTCACGCGGGCACCACACCCAGCCAGGGGATGGGCCGGTTGGCCGAGTCCGTACGCACCGCCGAGGGGGCTGTGCGCAGCGGCCATCCGCAGACCTCGTTCGCCGCGATCGGGCGCCGGTCCGCGGAACTCCTCGCCGACCATCCGCTGACCTGCCATCTCGGTGAGCGCTCACCGCTCGGCGCGCTCTACCGGGCCGATGCGCACGTACTGATGATCAATACCGGCTACCGCGTCTGCACCGCATTTCATCTCGCCGAGTACCGCACCCAGGTGCCCCTGCGCACCTACCGCTGTGTGGTGCCCCGGCCCGACGGTGGCCGGGAATGGACCGAGTACAAGGACATCGAACTGGACGACAGCGATTTCGATGTCATCGGCAGTTCTTTCTCCGATGGCCTGAAACAGGAGAGACAACTGGGGGGAGCGGTCACAAGGTTGTTCTCGATCAGGGATGCGGTGGACCATGCGGAGAGATGGATGACCGAAAAGCGGCGTTGAATGACTGAACGTCGGGGGCATGGAGTGTGTCCTGCTCCGGAATGATGAAGTCGTCGCTCGCATCTTTCATCGATCGTGGGTGTCAGGTCGGGCTTCACACAGGACGGGGGTCGTGTGTCGGATTCAGCGCAACGGACGGCTGATCATCGGCCGTACTTCTTTTTGAGCTACGCACACACACCGCGGTACGGAGCGGGAGGCCCTGACCCCGACATGTGGGTCGAACGGCTCTTCCGCGATCTGTGCGGCCATGTGATGGCCATGACCGATCTGCCGGCCGGCGCACCCGCCGGGTTCATCGACCGGGAGATACGGTCGGGGGAGGGCTGGTCCGAGCGGCTGGGTGAAGTTCTGGCCACCTGCCGGGTCTTCGTGCCGCTCTTCTCCCCCCGCTACTTCGCCAGCGAGATGTGCGGCAAGGAGTGGTACGCCTTTGCCCAACGGGCCATCTACCACCAGGCCAAGAGCAACCGGCCGGCCGAGGCGATCGTCCCGGCGTTATGGGTGCCGATGCCTCCGGAGCAACTCCCCGGACCCGCGGAGCGGTTGCAGTTCAACCATCGCGCCTTCGGCGACCGCTATGTGACCGACGGGCTCTACGGGCTGATCAAACTCCGGATCTTCGCCGAGGAGTACGAGGCCGCCGTCTACGAACTGGCCAAACGCATCGTCAGCGTCGCGGACACCACGCGCGTGCCGTCCGGCAACCCCGTCGACTACCGCCAGGCGCCCAGCGCCTTCGGCAAACCGACCGGCGGCCCACGGCCCATGCATGTCACCGTGGCCGCACCCACCCAGCACGACCTCCCCGAAGGCCGCGCCTCCGACTACTACGGCAAACAGTCCCAGGACTGGAACCCCTACCATCCGGACTCCGCAAGGCCGTTGGCGTATGTGGCCCAGGACCTGGTGCGCTCACTGAACTACCAGGCAAGCGTCTCGTCGTTCGACCACGAGACACCCGCCGACGCCGGGCAGCCGCCCACCCGGCCCGAGATCCTGCTCGTCGACCGCTGGGCGCTGGAGGACGAGGACCGCCGCCGGCGGCTCGCGGCCTTCGACGCCGAGCCGCGGCCCTGGGTCTGTGTCGTCGTCCCGTGGAACCGGGACGACCCGCAGAGCCGGGCCTCGGAGGCCGAGCTGATCGAGAAGCTGGAGCGCACCATGCCGCACCAGATGCGTCAGGGCCGCGCCGCCTGCCGGGCCGCGGCCAAGGGCGTGCTCAGTATGGAGGCGTTCGGCCAACTGCTGCCGCAGGTGGTGGAGTCGGCGGCCCAGGAGTACCTACGGCACGCCGAGGTCTTCCCGCCCGCCCCGCCGGGCGGCGGCAGCCGCAGCGAACGGCCCCGGCTGCGCGGCCCGATGGCGGCCGAGTACAGCACCACGCACTACGTCCCGAACATGCGTGACATAGCCCCTGATGCGGAGGACACGGATGACAGCCAGTCGTGACGGGCGCATCATCACTTTCTACTCGTACAAGGGAGGCACGGGCCGCACGATGGCCCTGGCCAACGTGGCCTGGATCCTGGCCGCGAACGGCAAGCGGGTCCTCGCCGTCGACTGGGACCTGGAAGCACCCGGCCTGCACAAGTTCTTCCACCCCTTCCTCGACCCCTCCACCCTCGGTGCGACCACCGGTGTCATCGATCTGATCACCGAGTACGCCTGGGCGGCCACCAACCCGGAACCGCGCCGCGACGACTGGCATCTCGACTACGCACGCATCCAGCCGCACGCCGTCTCCCTCACACCGGAGAGCCTGGGCTGGCAATTCCCCGAGGGCGGCACACTCGACTTCGTCTCGGCCGGCAAACAGAACCGCGAATACTCCGCGACCGTGTCCACCTTCGACTGGGACAACTTCTACGACCGGCTCGGCGGCGGACACTTCTTCGACGCGTTGCGCGACGACATGAAGACCAACTACGACTACGTGCTGATCGACAGCCGCACCGGCCTCAGCGACATCGCCGACATCTGCACCGTCCACCTGCCCGACCTGCTCGTCGACTGTTTCACCCTCTCCGACCAGTCCATCGACGGCGCCGCCGCCGTCGCCCGGCAGATCGACGAGCGCTACGGCGGCCGCGGGATAAGGATCTTCCCGGTGCCGTGCCGTATCGACGAGGGCGAGAAGGAGAAGGCGGATGCCGGACGGGCACTGGCCCGGCTCAAGTTCGACGGCATCCCGAGCGGGCTCACCGGAGACGAACTGACCGCCTACTGGGGCGCGGTGGAGATTCCGTACCGGCCGTACTACGCCTACGAGGAGACGCTCGCGACCTTCGGCGACGAAGCCGGGCTGACAAGTTCGCTGCTCTCCGCCTTCGAGCGGCTCACCGCCGTCATCACCGACCAGGAGATCACCTCCATGCCCGCGGTCGGCGACGAGGCCCGGCTGCGGATCAGGGACGCGTTCACGCGCCGCCGGCCCGCCCTGCCCGCCGACCTCTTCCTCAGTTACGTGGCCGAGAACCGCATGTGGGCCGACTGGGTCGAGTACGTCCTGACCCGGGCGGGCTTCCGGGTCGTACCGCGCGATGTGTCGGCCGAGCGTGAGCGCGTCGAGGTCGACACGCAGAGCGACGAGGCTGCCACCCGTACCGTGGTGCTGCTGTCGCCCGCGTACCTCAAGTCCGCCCACGCCGTGGACGTCTTCTCCCGCGCCGCGGCCGCCGAACCGGGCGCGCGGCGTCAGCTGGTGCAGGTGCGGGTCGGCGACGTACGCATGACCAGTCCGAACATCGACCGCAACCCCGTCGACCTGTTCCGGCTCGACGAGGTCCAGGCAACCGCGTCGCTGTTGCGCTCCCTCGACCGTCCGGTGCAGCTGCCCGAGGCGGCGTCGGCCGGGCCGCGCTTCCCCGGCACCGTGCCGAAGATCTGGAACGCGCCCCCGCGCAACCCTGGATTCACCGGGCGTTCGGTGGTCCTGGAGCGGATGCGCGACCAGCTCGGCGGCGGTATGTCCGTGGCCGCGGTGCTGCCGCAGCCGCAGACTCTCTACGGACTCGGCGGCGTCGGCAAGACCCAGGTGGCGCTGGAGTACGTCCACCGGTTCATGGCCGACTACGACCTGGTCTGGTGGATCTCCGCAGAGCAGCCGGACGATGTGGTGGCCGGACTCGCCGAACTCGCCGTCCGCCTCGGTGCGCAGGGCGGCGACGACATGGCCGCCGCCTCGCAGGAAGCCATCGACCTGCTGCGGCGCGGCGTGCCGTCCCCCCGCTGGCTGCTCGTGTTCGACAACGCGGACGATCCCGAGCAGCTCAAGCAGTACTTTCCCGCGGGCGGACCGGGGCACGTCCTCGTCACCTCCCGCAACCAGACCTGGTCGCAGTACGGGGACGCCCTGCCCGTCGACGTCTTCCTGCGCGAGGAGTCCATCGAGCACATCCAGCGTCGCGCGCGAGGGCTGAGCGTCGAGGACGCGGATCAGGTCGCCACGGCCGTCGGCGACCTGCCACTCGCCGTCGAACAGGCCGCCGCCTGGATCGCCGAGACCGCGACCCCGGTCGCCGCCTATCTGGAACAGCTCAGGGAGCAGGCCACCAGCGTCCTCGCGCTCAACCAGCCCGCCGGCTACCCCGAACCGGTCGCCGCGACCTGGAACGTGTCCATCGAGCAGCTCCAGGAACGCTCACCCGCCGCCGTGCGTCTGCTGCAGCTCTGTGCCTTCTTCGCACCCGAGCCGATCTCCGCGAACCTGCTCTACAGCAAGGAGATGATCGACGAGCTCAAGCCCTACGACGCGTCGCTCCAGGAGAAGCTGGTGCTCGGCCGGGTCATCCGGGAGATCGGCCGTTTCGCCCTTGCCAAGGTCGACCAGGTCTCCAACAGCATCCAGGTGCACCGGCTGGTACAGGCGGTCATCAGAGCCCAGCTCGGCGAACAGGAGCAGATGGATGCGCGGCACGCGGTCCACCGCATCCTCGCCGGTGCGCGGCCCGACGACGACGAGCCGATCGACAACCCCGAGACCTGGCCGCGGTTCGCCACCATCTGGCCGCACCTCGGCCCGTCGGAGGCCCGGTACTGCAAGGAGCCGGAGACGCGCCGGCTGCTGATCGACCGGGTGCGCTATCTGTGGAAGCGCGGTGACTGGAACACGGCTTCCACCCTCGCCAACGATCTGCGCGAAGCCTGGCGGGACATGCTCGGCAACGACGACCTCCAGTACCTGTATCTGCGTTTCCACCTCTCCAACATCCTTCGCTCCCAAGGGCGTTACGTAGAGGCCAAGGAGCTCGACGAGGAGACCCTGGAGAGGCAGCGGAGAGTGCTCGGGGAAACCCATCCGCACACGTACATGACCACCAGCGGACTCGCGACCGACCTGGGCGCGCTCGGCGAGTACGGCACGGCGATGGAGCTGGCGACCAGGGCGCACGAGGGATTCAGCCAGATCTTCCACGAGTCCCATCCGCGGACGCTGGCCGCGGCCAACAACCTGGCCCTGAACCTGCGCATGGTCGGGCGGTACGCCGAGGCCCTCGAGCTCGACCAGAGCCTGTTCGACCGGCGCTTCGAGCTCCACGGCCCGGCACACCCGTACACCCTCTCCTGCGCGATGAACCTCGCCCGGGACATGAGGGAGCTCGGGATGTACGAGGACTCCGTGTCGCTGCTCAGCCGCACCTACGAGCGCTACAAGGAGCAGCTCGGCCGGGCCTTCCCGGGCACGCTGGCCGCCGCCAAGAGCCTGGCGGTCTCGCTGCGCAGGGCCGGCCGGCTGGAGGACGCGCGGCGGCTGACGACCGCGACCCGGATCCGCTACCGGGCCAAGTACACCTCGGCCAACCCGGACCTGCTGGCCTGCGACCTGAACCTGGCGGCCGACCTGTTCGCGGCCGGTGAGCCGGTGGCGGCGCGGGACCTGGCGCAGGAGGTCGTCGACCAGTACAGGCTGGTGCCGGGGGAGCGGCACCCGTACACCCTGGCCGCCATCAACAACCTCGGCATCTACACATGGGGCTGCGGGTCTGCGGAGTCCGCGGCGCAGCTGCTGCAGAATGTCTCCGCCGTGATGCGCCAAGTGCTCGGCGAGAATCATCCGCACGCCCTGTACTGCACCATCAACCTCGCCAACGCCCTTGCGGATCTGGGCAGTCTGGAGGAGGCACTGGAGATCGAGCAGCGGACCGTGGCCAAGCTGCGCAAGGTGCTCGGCCCGCACCACCCGGAGGTGCTCGGCATCGCCTCCAACCTGTCCGTCACGCTCGGGCTGCTGGGGCGCAAGGACGAGGCGGGGCAGCTGCGGACGGAGACCTTGAAGGAGCTGCAGCGCCAGCTCGGCGACGAGCACGCGCTGACCCGGATCGCCCGCGACGAGCGCAGGGCACACCGCGACCTGGAGCCGCTGGCGGTGTGAGGCCCGAAGGCGCGGTGCGGGGCAGTGTGTCCCGCACCGGGCTTCGGGGCGCGCGTCGGGCGGTCCGGGGGCCGACGCCGGGTTCCCGGGTCGGGGTGGTCGGGCGGCGTCACTTGCGTGGCGTGGCGGGGCCGGAGGCAGGTCCGTGGGGCGGCGCCCCGCGTCCGTCCGCGGGCCCCGGCGCCTGAGTCAGTCGTCGAGCAGCCAGGTGAGGATCCTCGGCAGCGCGTGCAGCGCGTCGAAGTGTGCGGCGGCCGGTTCCAGCACGGCCGTCACACCCGGGATGCGCTGCGCCAGCCAGCGGGAGTGGCCGACCGGCGCGAAGACGTCCTTCTCGCCGTGCCACAGCATCACCGGGCCCTTGATGTCCGCAGGATCGAAGCCCCAAGGGCTGAGGAAGGCCAGTGCGTCGTCGATCCAGCCCCACGCCGAAGTGCGCAGCGCTTCCCGGTAGTTGCGCAGCAGCATGGATCTGACGCCCGCGTCCGCGACCACCATGCGGTCCGAGTCTGTCAGCTCCCGGCGCAGATCGTCGAGGAGCTTGACCGGATCCTTCCTGATCTCGGCCGAGCGCGTGATGAACCGTTCGACGAGATCGGCCGGGTCGGCCAACGCCGTTCTGTACTCCTGCACATTGGACGCGGCCATGCCCTCGAACCAGTCGAGTCCGTCCGCGTCCTTGGGGGCCAGCGTCACCAGCGCGGCGGTCCGGGTGACCCGTTCGGGCATCAGAGCCGCGCAGGCCAGCGCATGCGGGGCGCCGCCGGAGCGGCCCACCACGGCGAAGCGCTCCAGGCCGAGTGCGTCGGCGATCGCGCGGACATCTTCGGCCACATCGGCGATGCTGCGACCTGCCAGCCGGTCCGAACCGCCGTAGCCGGGGCGGTCGTACGCGATCAGCTGCGTGCCGCGCTGGTACAGCACCATGCCGCGCGGAGCCGGGCCCAGTCTGCTGCCGGGCGTGCCGTGCAGCAGGAAGACCGGCCTGCCGCGCGGATCGCCCAGTCGCTCCACCATCAGATGCCGCCCGTCCGTCGCGTGCACCCGACGTCGCACCCGAACGCCCCCCTTCGGCCGTACCTGCCCTATGCAGACATCATGAGCCTGAAATTCCCCGCACGTCCGGTGATTACCCATCAGGACGCAGACGTGCCGCCGTAATCCGGCCTCCTGTGAAGAGTCTGTGAACGCAACCGTGGTGTCGTGTGCCCGTCCCGCGGTCGACCTTGTGTGCGAGTGTGACGCGTCGGAATAGTGGGCGGCCGATCCTCCGTGTCCGGTCACCCCCACGTGCGCCGGGCGCGGCCCCCACAGGAGGTCAAACGTTGAAGCACCGACGCATACCCAAGCGGAAGGCAGCGATCGCCGGCGGCGCGATCGTCGCCCTGGCCGCCGCCGGCCTCACGTTCCAGAGTGCGAACGCCAGTGACAACACCGAGCAGTTCAGCGTCAAGTCGCTGACGGCGCCGGCTGCCGGGAATCTCGCCGTCACGCTGAAGGCGGACCTGGGAGCCGACGAGGCAGGCGCGTACTACGACACCAAGGCCAAGGCCCTCGTCGTCAACGTGGTGGACGAGGCAGCCGCGCAGACCGTTCGCGAGGCGGGCGGCAAGGCCAGAATCGTCGAGAACACCCTTACCGAGCTGACCGGCGCCCGGCAGACCCTGACCGACAAGGCGTCCATTCCCGGCACCTCGTGGGCCACCGACCCGGTCACCAACAAGGTGGTCGTCACGGCCGACCGCACGGTCTCCGGCGCGGAATGGACCAAGCTGCAGCAGGTCGTGAAGGGCCTCGGCGGCAAGGCCGAGCTCAAGAAGACCGCAGGTGAGTTCAAGCCGTTCATCGCGGGCGGCGACGCGATCCACTCCGGCGGCGGGCGCTGCTCGCTGGGCTTCAACGTGGTCAAGGACGGCGAACCGCACTTCATCACCGCCGGCCACTGCGGCCAGTCCGGCAGCGAGTGGTCCGAGTCCGCGGACGGCGCGCCGATCGGCACGATGGTCGACTCGCAGTTCCCGGGCAACGACTTCGCGCTGGTCAAGTACAGCGGCAGCACCGAGCACCCGAGCGAGGTCGACCTCTACAACGGCAGCGCGCAGGCCATCACCCAGGCGGGCGAGGCGACCGTCGGTATGCAGGTGCAGCGCAGCGGCTCCACCACCCAGGTCCACGACGGCGAGGTCACCGGGCTCGACGCCACCGTGAACTACGGCAACGGCGACATCGTGGAAGGCCTCATCCAGACCAACGTCTGCGCCGAGCCGGGCGACAGCGGCGGCTCCCTCTTCGCCGGCGACGCTGCGATCGGGCTCACCTCGGGCGGCAGCGGTGACTGCACCTCGGGCGGCGAGACCTTCTTCCAGCCGGTGACCGAGGCGCTGAGCGTCTTCGGCGCCGAGATCGGCTGACGTACCCCACCGTGGGCCGAGGGCCCGGGTCTCCCGTCACGGGCGGCCCGGGCCCTGCTCATGCCCGGCCCTCCGGGCCTTTCTCCCGGCCCGGCTCGCCTGGCCGGCGCAGCGCCAGGTGGGCCGCCCAGATGACCGACACCAGCGGGACGGCCACCACCGCGCCCACCACCCCCGCCGCGATGGCTCCGCCGATCACCGTGAGCGCGACCACCACCGGGTGCAGCCGGACCGCCCAGCTCATCACGAGCGGGTGCAGCAGATGCCCCTCGATCTGGCCGATGATCACGATCAGTGCGACGACGACGGCCGCGATCACCGGCCCCTTGGTGGCCAGCGCCACCACCGCCGCGACGGCCAGTGCGATGGGCGAGCCGATCAGCGGAACGAAGGCGGCGAAGAACTCCAGCAGTGCGAGGGGCACGGCGAGCGGCACACCGAGTGCGTAGAGGGCGACGCCGACAAGGACGGCGTTGGTGGCGGCCACCAGCACGATCCCCCGGGTGTACCCGGTGAAGGTCCGCCAGCCCGCCCGTCCGGCAAGCACCACGCGGCTCCTGAGCCGCGCCGACAGCCGGCCACAGAACCAGCTCCACTGCCGGTCGCCCGAGTGCAGGAAGAACACCGAGCAGAACAGTGCCAGCGCGAGCACCGTCAGCACCTGCACCAGCCGCCCGGCGCCGCTGAGCGCCGTGCTGATCAGCGTGGAACGGTGGCTCGACAGGAACTGCCCGATCCGGGACCGGATGTCGGTGAGGGTGTCGGGGTTGAGCCGGAACGGCGGCTCCTCCAACCACCGTTCGATTCTGCCGAGGCCCGCCCCGAACTCCCGCTGGAGCGTGGCGCGCTCCCCGGCGACCACCTCGCCGATCAGCGCGAGGGTGCCGAGGACAGCGATCATGCTGCCGATCAGAGTGATGGCAACGGCGAGCGCCCGTGGAAGCCTGCGGGCCAGCAGATCGGTCACCGGCCGGAGCAGCGCGGTGGCGACCAGTCCGAGAAAGACGGCCACGGCGATCTCGTGGAAGCGACCCAGCAGCGAGAAGACGGCGTACACGACGGCGCCCACCACCAGGAGTCGCCAGGCGTACGCCGCGGCGGTCCCAAGGAGCGGGGGGACGCGTGGCCCGGCGCCCGGCTCCGTGCCGGCGGGCTCCGTACCGGCGCGGTGAGCCGGGCCGGCCGGGCGGTGGGCCGTGCGGCGTGCCGTACGGATCCGCAGCCGCCGCGCCTGGGACGGGCCACCGGCGTCGGGCTCCCCGGCGGGCCTGTCGCCACCCGACGGGCCGGGGCTTGTCTGTGCCATGGCCCAACGCTCGGCGGCACCCGGTGTTCGTGCAGGTGGGACGGGGCCGAATGGCGGATGGCCGCAGGCCCGGGGCGGGCCGCGGACCTGCCGGACAGGGGCCGCGGGCCTGGCGTGGACGCTTCCCTCATGTGTCGCACGAATGTTCGAAACTTGGTCTATGGTGGAGACAGGGGGGAGGTGAAACGGTCTGATCCAGGAGGTGCGGGTGCCCGGGTTCACGCATCTGCACACCGTGTCCGGGTTCTCCCTGCGGTACGGGGCGTCCCACCCGGAGCGGCTTGCCGAGCGCGCCGCCGAGCGGGGCATGGACGCCCTCGCGCTGACCGACCGCGACACCCTCGCGGGCGCGGTCCGCTTCGCCAAGGCCTGCGCCAGGGAGGGCATCGGGGTACGGCCGCTGTTCGGGGTGGACCTCGCGGTGGCGGGGCGTACGCACCAGGAGGGGCCCGCCGAGCGGCGGCGCACTCCGGTGCGCGGCGGGGCGTTCATCGACGAATCCGCGCCCCGTACCGTCTTTCTCGCCCGCTCCCGCCAGGGCTGGGCCGAGCTGTGCCGGATGATCACCGCCGCCCATGCCGCGGACGACGGCAGCCCGCTGCTGCCCTGGTCCGACAATCACGGCGACGGGCTGAGCGTGCTGCTCGGCCCGTCGTCCGAGGTCGGCCGGGCGCTGACCGCGGGCCGGCCCGACCGTGCGGCGAAGCTGCTCGCGCCGTGGCGGGAGAGGTACGGCGACCGGCTGTGCCTGGAGGTCGTGCACCACGGCCGCGAGGGCACCGGCCCCGGCTCGCTGCGGCATGCCGCCCGTACCCTCGGCCTCGCCGCAGAGCAGGGTGTACGGGCCGTGCTGACCAACGCCGTCCGGTATGCCGACGCCGGGCAGGGCCCGGTCGCCGATGTCCTCGACGCGGCCCGCCGGCTCGTCCCCGTCGACCCGCGCAAGGGACTCGACAGCGGCGAGCGCTGGCTCAAGGACCCGGCCGCGATGGCTCATCTCGCCGACCGGGTCGCCCAGGCCGCGGGCCTGCGGCGCGACACCGCGCACCGGCTGCTCACCATGACGGAGGAGACCGCCGCCGCATGTCTGGTCGATCCCGAGGACGATCTAGGGATCGGCGCCGTCCACTTCCCTGAGCCGTACCTCGTCGGCGCGGAGCACCGCAGCGCCCAGCGGGTGCTGGCCTCCCGGGCCGCCGCCGGAATGGTGCTGCGCGGTTACGACGGCCGGCGCGCCTACTGGGAGCGGATGCACCACGAGCTGGACATCATCGCCCACCACGGCTTCGCCTCCTACTTCCTGACGGTCGCCCAAGTCGTCGACGACACCCGGAAGATGGGCATCCGGGTCGCGGCGCGTGGCTCCGGGGCGGGTTCCCTGGTCAACCATCTCCTCGGTATCGCTCACGCCGATCCGGTCGAGCACGGGCTGCTGATGGAACGCTTCCTGTCCAAGCGGCGGCACGTACTGCCCGACATCGACATCGATGTGGAGTCCGCCCGCCGGATCGAGGTCTACCGCGCGATCATCGGCCGCTTCGGCGAGGAGCGGGTGGCGACCGTCGCCATGCCGGAGACCTACCGGGTGCGCCATGCGGTACGGGACGTGGGCGCGGCGCTGTCCATGGACCCCGCCGACATCGACCGGATCGCCAAGTCCTTCCCGCACATCAGGGCCCGCGACGCCCGCGCCGCGCTGGAGGAGCTGCCCGAACTGCGGGATGTGGCAAAGGAGCTGAAGGGCCACGGGAGGCTGTGGGATCTGGTCGAGTCGCTGGACGCACTGCCCCGCGGCGTCGCCATGCACCCGTGCGGAGTGCTGCTCTCCGACGCCTCGCTGCTCACCCGTACCCCGGTGGTGCCCACCAGCGGCGAGAGCCTGCCCATGTCGCAGTTCGACAAGGACGACGTGGAGGAGCTCGGGCTGCTCAAACTGGACGTCCTGGGGGTGCGGATGCAGTCGGCGATGGCGCATGCGGTCGCCGAGGTGCGACGGGCGACGGGCCGGGAGGTGGACCTCGACGACCCCGCTCAGGTGCCGCCGGGCGACCCGGACACGTACGCGCTCATCAAGTCGACCGAGACGCTGGGCTGTTTCCAGATCGAGTCGCCGGGCCAGCGTGATCTGGTCGGACGCCTGCAGCCGGAGACCTTCCACGATCTGGTCGTCGACATCTCGCTGTTCCGGCCGGGTCCGGTCGCGGCCGACATGGTGCGCCCCTTCATCGAGGCCCGGCACGGACGTGCGCCGATCCGCTTTCCGCACCCGGATCTGGAGGGACCGCTGAAGGAGACGTACGGGGTGGTCGTCTTCCACGAGCAGATCATCGAGATGGTGAACCTCATGACCGGCTGCGGCCGGGACGAGGCCGACCGGGTGCGGCGCGGACTCTCCGACTCCGAGTCGCAGGGGAAGATCAAGGTCTGGTTCGCGCAGCATGCGGAGGCGAGGGGGTACACGCCCGAAGTGATCGCCCGCGCCTGGGAGATCATCGCGGCCTTCGGGTCGTACGGCTTCTGCAAGGCGCACGCGGTGGCCTTCGCCGTGCCGACCTATCAGTCGGCGTGGCTCAAGGCGCACCACCCGGCGGCCTTCTACGCAGGACTGCTCACCCACGACCCCGGGATGTATCCCAAGCGACTGCTGCTGGCGGACGCGCGGCGGCGCGGGGTTCCGGTGCTGCCGCTGGATGTGAACCGGTCGGCGGTCGCCCATCGAATCGAACTGGTGTCCGATGGTGGCCGGGATGTCTGGGGACTGCGGCTCGCGCTCGCGGACGTCCATGGCATCAGCGAGGCCGAGGCGGCGCGGATCGAGGCCGGGCAGCCCTACTCCTCGCTGCGGGACTTCTGGGAGCGGGCTCACCCCGGCCGGCCCGTCGCCGAACGGCTCGCCCAGGTCGGCGCGCTCGACGCCTTCGGCGCGAACCGCCGCGATCTGATGCTGCACCTGACCGAACTCCACCGCGGCCGGCGGGGTGCGGGCGCGTACGGAAGCCAGCTCCCTCTGGGCGACGGACGGAAAACGGCTCCGGTCGGACTGCCCGACCTGGGGGACACGGAACGCCTCAGCGCCGAGCTGGGTGTCCTCGGCATGGACGCCTCCCGTCATCTGATGGGGGATCACCACGCCTTCCTGGCCGAGCTGGGAGTGGTCTGCGCCCAGCGGCTGCGCGCGGCCCCGCACGGGCAGACGGTGCTGGTCGCGGGCGCGAAGGCGGCCACTCAGACACCGCCGATCCGGTCCGGCAGGCGGGTCATCTTCACCACCCTCGACGACGGCACCGGACTGGTCGACCTGGCCTTCTTCGACGACAGCCACGCCGCGTGCGCCCACACCGTCTTCCACTCCTGGCTGCTGCTGGTACGCGGGGTGGTGCAGCGGCGCGGACCGCGCAGCCTCAGCGTGGTCGGTGCGGCGGCCTGGAACCTGGCGGAGCTGGTGGAGCTGCGGCGTACGGGCGGACTCGACGCGGTCGCGGCCCGGCTGGCGGCCCCGGAGCCGGAACCGGAGGCATCGTCCGACAGCGGCCGCCGTATCGAACTGCCCACGGGCTACCAGCTCAACCCCTGGGCGGATCTGCAGCCGCCGGGTGAAAAGGCCGCCACCGGAAGGAAGTTGTGGCACCAGAGTCCAGGGAGCGCCGGATGATCCTCTGCGTACGCTTTCTGCTTCCGCCGCCCGGGTCCGCGGCAGGCGGGGCCGAGACGCTGCTGCCCGCGCTGCTCGGTCTTGCCGAGGGCATCAGCCCCGTCGTGCAGGCGCTGCCGCCCGACGCCGCGCTCATCGACGTCCGGGGCGCCGAACGGTACTTCGGGCGGGACGCGGCCCAACTCGCCTCGCTGCTGCGGGTGCGGGCGCTCGCGCACTGCGGCGTGGACTGTGTGGTCGGGGCCGGTCCGGGGCCGATGCTGGCCAGGATGGCGGCCCGGGCCGCCGAGCCCGGTACGACCATGGTGGTGACGGAGGACGAGGCCGTCGGATTCCTGGCCGACAAGCCGGTCGCCGCGCTGGACGGGGTGGGCCGGGCGACGGCCCGCACCCTGTGCGACTACGGTCTCGACTCCGCCGGCCGCGTGGCCGCCGCGCCGCTCGCCGTGCTCCAGCGGATCATCGGCGCGCGGGCCGGGCGCGAGGTGTGGGAGCGGGCTCGCGGCATTGACCGCACGACGGTCGTCCCGAACGCCGTCTCCGCCTCGATCGCCGCCCAACGAGCGTTCTCTCACGACGAGTTGGACCAGGTGCACCATCGCAGGGCGCTGCTCTCGCTCGCCGGGGAGCTGGGCTCCCGGATGCGCGGTGAGCGCCAGGTGTGCCGGTCGCTGACCCTCACCGTGCGCTACGCCGACCGGTCCACGACCATCCGCACCCGTGCACTGCGCGAGCCGACCGCCCACTCCGTGGCGCTCACCGACGCGGCGTACGCGCTCCATGGGTCGCTGGGTCTGCAGCGGGCCCGGGTGCGGAGCCTCGCACTGCGCGCCGAAGGGCTGACGCACGCCGAACAGGCCGCCCGGCAGCTGACGTTCGACCCGGCGGACGAGCGGGCACGCCGGATCGAGGCGGTGGCGGACCGGGCGCGGGCACGGTTCGGGCCGCGGGCGATCGTGCCGGGATCGCTCGCGGCGTAAAGAGCGGGGGAAGCGGGTCCCTGTCCGGAAGCCCGGCATCCGGTGATGTCCTTGTTGCTATTGACGAAAAGTCAATTCTTTACCGACGCGTAACTTCCCAAGGCAGGTTACTCGACCGTAGGTTGTCGTGAGCACAGCAAATCTATGTGCGAATCCAGCCATCGCAACTCCCTTGAGCCGCAAGGAGACCGATCGATGCTGCCCTGGAAACGTGCGCTCCGGCCTTTGTCAGCCCTGCTGCTGGCCGTAGCCCTCGCTGTCACCCCGGCCGCCACCGCCACCGCGACCACCACCACCGCCGCTTCCACCGCTGCCGCCCCCAGCAGTGGCTGGAACGACTACTCCTGCAAGCCCTCCACCGCCCACCCGCGCCCTGTGGTTCTTGTACACGGAACGCTCGGGAACTCCATCGACAACTGGCTCGTACTCGCCCCGTATCTGGTGAAGCGCGGCTATTGCGTCTTCTCTCTCGACTACGGACAGCTCCCCAACGTGCCCTTCTTCCACGGCCTCGGCCCTATCGACAAGTCGGCAGAACAGCTCAAAGCGTTCGTCGACAAGGTGCTCGCCTCGACCGGCGCGGCCAAGACCGACATCGTCGGCCACTCCCAGGGCGGCATGATGCCGCGCTACTACCTCAAGTTCCTGGGTGGCGCGTCCAAGGTGAACGCCCTGGTCGGCCTCGCGCCGAACAACCACGGCACGACGCTCAACGGGTTCACCGAGCTGCTGCCGTACTTCCCCGGCGCGGAGGACCTGATCAGCACCCACACCCCCGGACTCGCCGATCAGATGTCCGGCTCCGCCTTCATGACCAGACTCAACGAAGGCGGCGACACCGTGCCGGGCGTGCGCTACACCGTCATCGCCACCCGCTACGACGAGGTGGTCACACCGTTCCGCTCGCAGTATCTGAACGGGGCGAACGTGCACAACGTCCTGCTCCAGGACCTGTGCCCGATCGACCTGTCCGAGCACCTCGCGATCGGCGTCTTCGACCTGATCGCCTACCACGAGGTGGCCAACGCCCTCGACCCGGCGAACGCCAAGCGCACCACGTGCGCATCCGTCTTCGGCTGACGGGTGACGGACGGGACTGCCGTCCGCTCCCCCCGGAGCGGACGGCAGTCCCTTGTGCAGTGTGCGACATCAGCGGGCGTGCCGGCCGCCGCCCGCCGATACGGCCCTGCGACGCGCCGTGCCGAACAGCGCCGCAGCTCCGATCGCCAGCGCGGCCGCGCCGCCGACCGCGAGGTACGGCGTGCTGCTGTCGCCGCCCGTCTTGGCGAGGTTGTCGCTGCCCGCCGCGGGAGCGGAGCCGGCCCCGGCGCCATCGGCCTCGGCGGGCTCGGCGGCGGCGTTCGCCTCGGGCGCGTTGCCGCCGCCCTCGCCGCCCTGTGCCGCGTCGTCCTTGCCGCTGCCTGCGCCGTTGCCGTCGTCGGGACCGTCGCCACCGTGGCCCTCGTGGTCGACCGTGGACTGCTCGGCGCCCTCCTCGATCTCCTCCTCGGTGGGCGCGGAGGCGGTCGGCGCGGGCGCGCCACCCCCGTTGTCCTTGCCGAAGACCACGTCGGAGCAGGTGTAGAAGGCCTCGGGCGAGTCCGAGCGCTGCCAGATGGAGTAGATGAGATGGCGGCCGGACTTCTTGGGCACGATGCCGTTGAAGACGTAGGCCCCGTTCTCCAGCTTGGGGTCCGTCACCTTGGCGAACGGCTTCTCCTCCAGATCCGACCACGTCAGCGGCTTGGCCGGGTCGTAGCCGTCCTTGGTCAGGTACAGCTCGAAGGACCCCTTGTGAGGTGCGGTCGCCTTGTACGTGAAGGTACGGTTGCCGGCGCTCATCGGCGAGGACGGCCAGTCGGCGCGCGGCAGATCGAGCCCCTTGTACTTGTCCCGCCCGGCGCTGCACAGCTTGCCGTCCGGGATCAACTGCTGGTGGTTCCCTGCGGCGTTGGCGATGTTGACTTCGTTCCAGTCGTAGAAGGCCTGCGTACCGCCGGCCGCGATCGCCGCCTTGCACGCCGCCGACCTCGGGTTCTCCGGCCCCTCGGCGAAGCAGGCGGACACCCGGCTGACCGGGTCCGTCATCGAACCGTGTGCGGACGCCGGCGCGGTGGCCAGCCCGGCCAGCGCGAGCGGCGCGAGTCCGAGTGCGGCGACCGTGAAGGCCTTACGGCGAGCGGTCATGGTGACGTTCTCCTTCAAAGCGGCAGAGAGGGGGAGAGGGAGCCCGGTTCGAGGCGGGCGGCGCGACCCTCCCCAGGACTGCGGCGCCGACTGCTCGAACCGGCCCCGGCGAACTGCAAGCTAGCCGCTCGGGACGGCGAAATCGCCTGCTGGGAGGGGGTGATGGCGATCCTTATGGTCCCTTTAAGGAGGCGGTAAGGAGGACCTGAGGAACACTGCGGAGCGCACACGCCCGACCACGTGGTTCGGGGCTCCATCGTCTGTGGCCGTCCATGGGGAGCCGGCTCGTGTCGCCCCGGTTGGCTCCCGGTCGTGCCCGGACTGCTTCCCGTCTGAGGTGTGACTTCAGCCATGGGGGTCCGAGGCTGTCTTACGGGCTGATTGGACAATGGGGAGACCCACTGAGCAGGAGGAGAGCGTGGCTCACGCCGAACGACGGCACGAATCCGCAGGCTGCTGACGAAGTCAAGAAGCGGGTAGAGGCGCTGGGTTCAGGCAGATCGCGGCGTGATTGGGCACCCTTCTGAAAGAGCGTTCTGTCCCTGCGGGTGCGTTGGGTGACTCGCAGGATCAACGGGGCTGTCTGCCGTAGATCTGAAGCTGCGGAGACTGCGGGCGCCGCCGCGTCGGTCGACCAGGTTCTGTCTTTTTGGCCAGCGTCGGATCCGTGCTGCCGGTCCGCTGACGTCGGTCGATTCCCCTCGGGTCGTACGGCTCCTGGGATAAGATCACGCTGGCTGTTGATCGTTGAAGGTCACCGTCATACCGAAGAGGGAGCCATGTGGCGAACACTGGCCAGCGCGGTGGCCGGTTTGCTCGTGCTGTTCGTCGGCAGTCTTGCCTTCAACGCGGCGTCCGGCCAGAGCCGTTGGCCGGGGCCGCTCGACTTTGTGCGGGTCCACCCGTGGGTGGTGCTCCTCGTCCTGATACCCATGGCATTGATCGGACTGTGGCAGGCGCCGCGCCGCGACCGTGCGCAGGTCCCGCCCGCGCCCATGGCGTACCGGCTGCCGCCGCGCAACACCAACTTCACCGGCCGTGACGCCACACTGCGGGAGATGCGGCAGCGCCTCACCTCGATGAACGACGTCGCGACGCTGGCCGTGCACGGGCTGGGTGGCGTCGGCAAGACCCAGCTCGCGGTCGAGTACGCGTACCGCCACCTGTCGAAGTACCGGTTCGTCGGGTTCGTGGATGCCGAGCACCCCGATCTGGTGGCGCGGCAGTTCGTATCGCTGGCCGACGAGCTGGGGCTGACGGAGGTGAACTCCGGCCAGGCCATTCCACGGGTGTATGGCAAGCTGCAGGATCGCAGGCCCTGGCTGATCATCTTCGACAACGGGGAGAAACCCGGCACGCTCACGCACGCGCTGCCGTCGGGCGGTCCGGCGGGCAACGGCCATGTCATCGTCACGACCAGGGTGAGCGGCTGGTCGAGCAGAGCCGACGTCATCGACCTGGACGTGTTCACCAGGCGGGAGTCGGTGGAGCTGCTGATCCGGCGGGTGCCCGGCATGAGCGAGGAGGTGGCGGACCGGATCGCCGGACAACTGGGGGATCTGCCGCTGGCGTTGGAGCAGGCGGTCGGGTACATGGACTACAACCACACGGCGCCCGAGGAGTACCTGTCTCTGCTGACGTCGCGGCTGGAGGACATGATCGGGCAGGGCGAGCTGACCGACCGGCCTGCGGTGGTGGTCGCGACCCTGTGGCAGCTCAGTGTGCGGAGGCTGGAGGCGGAGCAGCCCCAGGCGGTGCGGCTGCTGGAGCTGTGTGCCCTGCTGGCGCCGGAGCCGATCCCGCTGGACTTGTTCACCGGCAGCCCCGACCTGCTGAACGTACCCGCAGCCGACCCGCTGGCATGGGACACGACGGTCGGCGCCCTGGCCGGTCTGGGACTCGCGAGGCGTGGGAACGCGTCCCTCGTGCTGCACCGGCTGGTTCAGGCCGCCGTCCGGGCCGCGATGCCGGACGCGGTGCACACGGACGCTCGGGTCCGGCTGTGTCGTGCGCTGCTCGCGGCCGTGCCGCAGGACATCCACGCCGACCCGGATGCGCGGCCGCGATGGCAGGAACTGCTCCCGCACGTCATCGCGGTGACCAAGGACGATCCGCCGGCCGAGTGCGCCGCGGAGACTGCGGTGCTACTGAGGCTGGCGTCGGAGTTCCTCATCCAGATCGGGGACTGCTCTGTCGCGCTGCCCCTGTGCGAACGTGCCCTCGCGATCGACGAGTCGCTCGACGGCCGGGACGCGGAGGTCGGCTTCGACCTGATCACCCTGGCGCAGATCCACCAAGACCTCGGCGCGCCGGAGAGGGCACGCCCGCTCGCGGAGCGCGCGCTGCGCCTGCACGATTCCTGCCTGCCGGCGGACAGTCCCGCCATCGCCACGGACCTTGCCACGCTGGCGCGGATACTGTGCATTCTCGGCGATCACGAGGCGGCGCGGCCACTGGCCGAGCGAGCGCTGCGGATCGACGAGGCGGCGTACGGCCCGCACGATCCGTACGTGAGCTTCGACCTGGTAGCGCTGGCGAACGTCCACGTCGACCTCGGCGACCACGCCACGGCCGTGCCGCTGATCGCGCGGGCGCTGCAGATCCGCGAGGCCAGTTACGCCTCGGACCACCTGTACATCGGGTACGTCCTGCTGTTCCAGGCCCGAGTCCTGCACCACTTGGGCGACCCGACCGCAGCGGACCTCGCGCGCCGGGGTGCCCAGATCCTGCACACCCGGCTGGGCCAGACCCACCCCAAGACCGAGGATGCGTTCGCGCTGGTCAACCGTCTGCGTTGACGACGCCGTCTTGCTGATGGCCCCGGCCGCCGCGGCGTCGGCGGCATCCACAATTCTGGTGCACCTCGGAAGGGCGGTCCGGCGGAAAGCGGAACTGCACCCGTTAGCCAGGGCCGTCCCCCGACCTGCTGCCAGAGGCGGAAGCCGCGGGCCTGTTCCGTGAAGTCCCGGAACTCCGCGGCCCGCTTCATGCCGTCAGTGATGCGTCCCTGGAACTCCCGTCCTTGCTGGTCACAGTGGGCGCGACGGTGCCGATCCTGCGGACGAGTGTCAACGCCGCAACGGCCTGCGAGTGACCGTCGTTGACCGCTCGATCTGGCACACGGACTGTCCCGACACCGCAGCACATGGCACGCTGCCGTCATGGCCGGCGGGCGTCGTCGGAACAGCTGCGAAGGCGCGTTGACCGCGCCTTCTGCCGAGATTGACGTCGCCCAGCGGTCAGAGGCTGGTGAGCAGGCCGTCGAGTGGGGCGGGTACGCCGTCGGGGTCGAGGGCCTCGACGAGGACGCGGCCGTAGCGGATCTTGCGCCCCTTCTTCGTGCCGAGGAAGCGCCGCAACTGCTGCTGTGAGGTGCGACCCTGCTGTGCGGGCTGGCGCAGGAAGGTCTGAAGGGCGCGCAGGTCGCCCTCCGCCCGGACGAGCTCCTCCACCCGTGTCACGCCCAGCGCGCGGATGAGCTCGTCCTCCAGATCCGCCGCGCAGGCGAAGAACCCTTGCTCTGCTGCACCGGCCCGCTCCAAGCCGCGGGCGTAGTAGCGACGCTCCGCCTCGTCGCACAGTCCCGTGAGGCGGAGGCCCAGGCCGGCTGGGCCGAGGAGGCGGGCGAAGCGCCCGACGTTCATCGCACCGCCCATCGACAGGAGGCAGACTCCTTCGGCCGCCAGGTTCCGGCCGCGGCTCGCGGCCAGCGCGCTGACCGCTGCGACGTCGCTCGGCCCTTCGAGCAGGACGGCTGCCCGGACGGGCAGCCGCGCGGCCAGCTCGCGCGCGGGGTCACCGGGGCCACCGGCCGCCCACGCGGTAACCGCATCCTGGAACGATCCCATGTCAGCCACGAGACGAGTCTCCGCTCTTCCCGGCCACCACGGTAGGGAATTTCCGCCGGCGTACCGATCGGCGGTGAGCAGTCGGGCCCGACGGTCCGACGAAGGCTTCGTCGCGTGGCCGGCGGAGCCAGGCCCGGAACGGTGGCGGAGCGGCACCATGGAGAGGGGCCACCGGAAGCAGTTGCGTCCAGTCATCGAGGACGGCGCAGCAACCATGGATGAGATCGTCGGAGAGCACAAGGATTCCAACCGGTGACCGACGATTTGACGAGGGGTTTGACGAGGGGTTTGACAGCGAACCCGGTCCGGTCCGGCCAGTCGTCAGCTCAACGACCAGGTTCGCTGCATCTACCACTCGTTCCTGTGCTCGACGAGGGCCAGGACGCTCGGCAATGGAGACGTCCTTGGTCTCCGGAGCATCTACTGGAGAGGGCACCCCCTATGAGCTGGGCCGGACGATGTTCAGGCGTGCTACTGGCGGCCGCCGTGATGATGTCAGCAGTCGCATGCACGGACAGCAGCAGTGCCGAGGGGGAGGGGTCCTGCGCCATTCGGTTCACTTACCAGGGCCGCACCTATAAGGATGTTGCAAACGTGGACTTCACGGTCGGCCAGGAGGTTGGCACCGCGACCCAACCACCTTGTGATGACACCGGCGGCCAGGACGAGGGTGAGGAGTCGCCGATCAAGGAGATTGCCTACAGCGTCGAAGGCGTGTCGCCGAAGGTGGCCATCGCAGTGGGGGCCACACCCGAAGAAGCGAAGTTCGTGGCTTCGTACTCCGGCAATGAGCTCCCGCCCGAGGTGCAGAAGCTGATCGGCGGATCATGATGTGGTGCGCGGGACGTTACTGAGGGAGCGAGCGGCATCCAGCGCACCCGACTCGGGCCGTCGCGTGGTCCCGATCAGCGGTTGAGATGAGTCATCGTCCGTGCTCGAGCCATCCGGTACTTCTTCTCCAGCTGTGCTGACGCGAGCAGTGTTACGGGGTGGGGAGCCCGTAGAAGAAGACCGTGATGAATGCCGCCACAGGAATGACGAGAGCAACGGCGAGCCCTGCCAGGCATCCGAACGTCGTCAGCCGGGCGCTGGTTCTCGCATCGTCGTCGCTCTCGTGCATTCCGGTATTCAACCGGCCTCGATCCGCTGCCGCTACCCCTGTCCGCTACCCCTCTCATGCCCCTGGCCAGGGACGTCGAAGGACGGCGTACTCACGGGCCGTTCATCCAGGACGTGCTGGATGCGGTCGTCCGCGATGGTGTGGAGCCATGAGCGGAACTTGACCACCCAGTGCGAGACGCCATCAGTGGCGGTGCCCACCGCTGGAGTCCTCCGGTCCGCATGCAGGGCCGTGATCGCGGTCGTACCGTGGGACCGGCAGCAGTGACCGTACGGATGGCAGGAGCCCGCGATGGCCGGAGAGATCTCCTTCTTCGAACTGGGCGTGGGCGACTTCGAGCGGGCCCGCACCTTCTATTCCGGACTCTTCGGCTGGACCTTCGACGCCGGGGCGACCGACGGAAGCGGGTATGTGATCCGGACGCCCAATGTCCCCGGCGGGGTGCACGGCGGGGACCCGGGTGCCGGGGCGTATCTGTTCTTCAGGGTCGACGACATGATGGCGGCGATCGCACGCGTGCGCGAGCTCGGTGGCACCGTCGACGACATCGATGTGGGCGGCGACGAGGAGACCGTCGCGCGGTTCGGCCGGTTCCAGCTCTGCCACGACGATCAGGGCTCGCCCTTCGGTCTGCACGAGCCGCCCGCGGGGGGATAGCAGCGGGCACGGCCGGGCATGGGAGCTGAGCCGCGGGCGGTGATCGGCAGCCCGTGGGGTCGGGTGCGCGCGGGGCGCCGTCGACCCCGCTGCGTCGCATGCGCCGGCGGCAGAGGCCGGCGGGCGCGCGCGTCAGCCGACGAGACGGTAGCGGCGCTCCGGCCGGCCCGTGCCGCCGTAACGCAGCGTGACCTTCACCCGGCCCGTTTCCACGAAGTACTCCAGATAGCGGCGCGCGCTCACCCGTGACAGTGAGCCCGCCTCGGCACACTCCGACGCCGACAGATCACCGGCGTGCTCCCGCAGGATCCGGTCCACCAGCTCCGCCGTGTGCGCGGCCAGGCCCTTCGGCAGCTCGCGTGAGCCCGGCGGCCGGGTGCCGAAGATCCGGTCGACGTCCTCCTGGCGCGCCTCCTCCAGCTGGTCGAGACGGGTGCGCAGCGAGGCCACATGGCGAAGCTGCTCCTGCAGCGCCGCCTGGTTGAACGGCTTGATCAGATAGTGCAGCGCGCCCGCGCGCAGCGCCGAGCGGACCGTACCCGCGTCCCGCGCGGCCGTGATGAACAGGACGTCGGCCGACGGCCGGCCGTCCCCGTCGCGCTCCTCAGCGGCGCGCAGCTCGCGAAGCACGCTGATCCCGTCCATATCGGGCAGATAGACGTCGAGCAGGATGAGATCCGGTCGCAGCCGCTCCGCGGCGCGCAGCGCGTCCGCGCCGCTGTGGGCCACCCCGACGACCCTGAACCCCTCCGTCGCGGACACATAGCGGCTGTGCAGTTTGGCGACCATGAAGTCGTCGTCCACCACCAGGACGTTCACCGGGAGTCACCTCGGGGGTCCGGGGGCCGTCCCCCGGCAGAGCTCAGCGTCACGCCGACACGCTAGGCCGCGACCACAAGGACCACAACGTCCGTTGATTCCGGAAGAGAGACAGCTTCTTAACGCGCAGGCAACATGTGGGCCACTTCACAGCTCCCACAACGAGAGGCGTTCTCGTGCGTTTGCGCACTCCCCTCGCCCTGCTCGGGGCGGCATTGCTCGTGCTCGTCGGGCCGCCGTTGCTCACCGCGGGCAGCGGCGCCGACGCCGGCACGCAGATACCCGGCCTGCGGTTCATGGTCCCCAACACACCCGGCGGCGGATACGACATCACCGCGCGTACGGCGGCCAAGAACGCCGAGGACGCCGGACTCACCCGCAGCATCGAGGTCTTCAACCTGCCGGGCGCCGGCGGCACCGTCGGCCTGACCCGCCTCGTCGGCGAGCACGGCAACGGCAAGCTCGCCATGTCCATGGGCCTCGGCGTCGTCGGCGCCGTGCACACCAACAAATCGCCCAGGACCCTGGCCGACACCACACCGATCGCCCGGCTCACCGAGGAGCAGGACATCGTGGTCGTCGCCAAGGACTCCCCGTACAGGACCATCCAGGACCTGCTCGCCGCGTGGAAGAAGAATCCCGGCAAGCTCCCGGTCGGCGGCGGCTCCTCGCCCGGCGGGCCCGACCATCTCGCGCCCATGCTGATGGCGCAGGCAGCCGGGATCGCGCCGAAGTCCGTCAACTACATCCCCTTCGACGGCGGCGGCGAACTGCTCGCCTCCATCCTCGGCAACAAGGTCGCCTTCGGTGTCTCCGGTGTGGGCGAGTACCTCGACCAGATCAAGTCCGGAGAGCTGCGGCTGCTGGCCGTGACCGGACCGGAGCGGGTGCCGGGCCTCGACGCCCCGACCCTGCGGGAGGCCGGACTCGACACCGACTTCACCAACTGGCGCGGCATCGTCGCCCCGCCCGGCCTGTCCGACGCCGAGCGCGACAAGCTCGTCGGCCTCGTCCGCCAGCTCCACGACTCCCCGCAGTGGAAGGAGTCCCTGAAGAAGAACGGCTGGGACGACGCCTTCCTCACCGGCGAGAAGTTCGGTGACTTCCTCGACGAACAGAACAGAAACGTCGACCAGGTGCTGAAGGAGCTCGGGCTGTGACCACTTCAACCCCCACCCCCGCCGCCACACCGACGGGCAAGGCCGGCCGTCCCTGGCAGGTCTGGCTGCGGGAGCACTCCGAACTCGGCGTGAGCGTCCTGTTGTTCGCCATCGGTGCGCTCGTCCTCACCGACGCCCTGACCATGGACGTGGACATCACCCAGCGCGGACCGATCGGACCGAAGACCGTCCCCGTCGTCGTCGGCACCGGCCTGCTGCTCGTGGCCGTCCTGCTTGCGGTCGACGTGCTGCGCGGCGGCCGGGGCGAGGCCGAGACCGGCGAGGACATCGACCTCGGCGGGCCGAGCGACTGGCGTACCGTGCTCCTGCTCGCCGGCGTCTTCCTCGCCTTCGCCGTCCTGGTCGGCCCGGTCGGCTTCCCCGTCTCCGGAGCGCTGCTCTTCTGGGGCGCGGCCTTCGCCCTCGGCAGCCGCCATCCGCACCGCGACCCGCTGATCGCCGCGGTCCTCGCGCTGGTCACCTACTTCGTCTTCAACAACCTGCTCGGCGTTCCCCTGCCGGGCGGGCCGCTGATGGGAGTGCTGTAGTGATGGACTCTCTCAACTCCCTGCTCGACGGGTTCGGCACGGCGCTCACCCCCGTCAATCTTCTGTGGGCCGCGATCGGTGTGCTGCTGGGTACGGCGATCGGCGTACTGCCCGGCATCGGCCCGGCCATGGCCGTGGCGCTGCTGCTGCCGGTCACGTACGGGCTGGAGCCGACGGGCGCGTTCATCATGTTCGCCGGCATCTACTACGGCGCGATGTTCGGCGGCTCCACCACCTCGATCCTGCTGAACACCCCGGGTGAGAGCGCGGCCGTCGTAGCGGCCATCGAAGGCAACCCGATGGCCAAAGCGGGCCGCGGCGCACAGGCGCTCGCCGCGGCGGCCGGCGGCCACTTCGCCGGTGGCATGATCGGCACGATCCTGCTGGTCGTTCTCGCCCCTGCCGTCGCCGAACTGGCGGTCGACATCGGCGCACCCGACTACTTCGCGATCATGGTGCTGGCCTTCATCGCCGTCACCTCGGTGCTCGGCTCCTCCCGCATCCGCGGGCTGGCCTCCCTGCTGATCGGCCTCACGCTGGGCCTGGTCGGTCTGGACCAGATGACCGGCCAGCAGCGGCTCACCTTCGGCTCCCTGCAGCTCGCCGACGGCATCGACGTCGTCATCGTCGCCGTCGGCCTCTTCGCCATCGGCGAGGCGCTGTGGGTCGCCGCGCATCTGCGCCGTACGGCGGGAGAAGCCATTCCGGTCGGCCGGCCCTGGCTCGCCGGATCCGATGTGAAGCGCACCTGGAAGGCCTGGCTGCGCGGTCCCGTCATCGGTTTCCCGTTCGGCGCGATCCCGGCCGGCGGCGCGGAGATCCCGACCTTCCTGTCGTACGTGACGGAGAAGCGGCTGTCCAAGCACAAGGACGAGTTCGGCAGGGGAGCCATCGAGGGCGTCGCCGGACCCGAGTCGGCGGCTTCGGCCTCCGCAGCGGGCACGCTCGTCTCGATGCTGACGCTCGGCCTGCCGACGACCGCCGTGGCGGCCGTGATGCTCGCCGCGTTCCAGCAGTACGGCATCCAGCCCGGACCGCTGCTGTTCGAGCGCGAACCCGACCTGGTGTGGGGCCTGATCGCCTCGCTGTTCGTCGGCATGGTGCTGCTGCTCGCCCTCAACCTGCCGCTGGCACCGGTCTGGGCGAAGCTGCTGCGCATCCCGCGGCCGTACCTGTACGCGGGCATCCTCTTCTTCGCCGCGGTGGGCGCGTACGCGGTCGGCGGCGAGGCGGTCGACCTGGTGATCCTGCTGATCATCGGCCTGATCGGGTTCGGCATGCGGCGCTACGGGCTGCCGGTGCTGCCCGCGGTGATCGGGGTGATCCTCGGCCCGGCCGCCGAACAGCAGCTGCGCCGGGCACTGCAGATCAGTGACGGCAGTGTCACCGGGCTGGTCAACACGCCCTTCTCGGTGACGGTTTACGCGGTGATCGTGATCCTGGTGGCCTGGCCCTGGTTGAAGAGGCTGTTCGTACGGCGTCGTACGGAGGCGTCGTGACCCACCGGCCCTTGTGATGCCGTCCGCCCCTGGCCCGTATGCGGCCGGGGGCGGATGCGCGTCATGAGTCCGCCGGAGACGGCCCGTTGTCAGTGGTGGCTGCGACGATCGACCCATGACGACGATCGACTGGGACAGGGCCGCGGACTCCTTCGACCAGGAGCCGGACCACGGGCTGCTCGACCCTGCCGTCCGCCGGGCCTGGGCGGAACGGCTGAAGCGGTGGCTGCCCCGGCAGCCGTCCGATGTGCTCGACCTCGGGTGCGGTACGGGCAGCCTTGCGCTGCTCGCCGTCGAACAGGGCCACCGGGTGACGGGAGTCGACCTCTCGCCGGAGATGGTCGCTCGAGCACGCGCCAAGCTCGCCGGCACCGACGCGGACATACGGGAAGGGTCCGCCGACCGGCCGCCCGTGGGGGATCGCCGCTTCGACGTCGTCCTGGCCCGGCATGTCGTCTGGCTGCTTCCCGATCCCGAGGCGGCTCTGCGGCACTGGGCCTCGCTGCTGCGGCCCGGCGGGCGGCTGGTGCTGGTCGAGGGCGTGTGGGGCGGCACGGGGCTGCCGGCCGCACGGCTCACCGCAGCGCTGACGCCGCTCGCCGACCGGGTCGACCACGAGCGGCTGTCGGGCGATCAGGCGCTGTGGGGCGGGCCCGTGGACGACGAGCGGTATGTGCTGGTGGCCCGGCCTGCCCCGCAGCGCTGAGCCCTCGAGCGAACCGGCCGCATACGCACCGGACCGGGCCCGGCCGGACCGGGCTCCGGGCTGGGGGGCGACGGCGCTGCTGATCAGCCGAGGAGTTCGGTGAAACCGCCGCGACGGGCAAGGAGTTCGAGTTCATCGAGCGCACACAGGGCCTCTTCGGCTGCCGCGGGGTCGCGGTCGGCGAGGCCGCTCTCGGCGAACTCGTCCTCGTCCAGGCGCAGGATCTCCTTGCCGTCCGCCGACACCCAGAGGTCGAGGTCCAGGTCCTCGACGGACAAGGCACCACCGTCGAGTACTGCGGGCCGGGTGACGTCGCAGTACCAGCCCTTCAACGTGCCCTCACCGGTGCGGACTTCCTTCACCGCGTACCAGCGGTCGCGCCAATAGTGCTCGGTGAACACATCGCCCGGCTCGAAGCGTACGAAGCCGAAATCGCGTGCACCCTCGCCCGCCCACGGCGCGCGGACCACCAGATGGGTTCCGTCGTCCGTGAGCAGCTCGGCGACATAGCGGATCTTGGTCCGGCCTGCCTTGAGCAGGACCACCTCAAACGAGTGTGCGGACATGACGTACCTCCGTCGCGCAGATCTTGTAACCGAACCATGTGTTGATGGCCAGCATGGGGCCGTTGTCGGCGTCATTGCTGGTGAACGCGTCCGTGTAGCCCGCCGCGCGGGCGCGCCGCAGCGAGTCCGTCTTGGCGAGCTTCGCAAGACCGCGGCCGCGGTGGGCGCGCAGAGTGCCGGTCATGCCGGACATGTAGCGGGTGCCGCCGTCCGACTGCGCGGCGGTGAAGGCCGCGACCTTGCCGTCCACCAGCACGACCGTGCTGAGCACACGGTCGAGCAGCGGGTTGTTCCAGGTGTGGCTGATCCATTCGTCGTAGTCGTCGAAGGCCATGCTGATGTCGCCGGGCTCGTCCGAGGTGGCCTCGGCATCGGCCCGGTACATCGGCCGTGGATCGGCCTCGAAGTCCGCGGCGGTACGCAACTCGACGCCTGCGGGCAGCTCCGGCAGTGGGGGCAGCGTGCCCTTCGCCAGGTCAAGATGCTGGAAGTGGGCCGGGCGGGTCGGCCGGTAGCCGCGCTTCTCGGCGAAGGCCCGGGACTCGGGGTTGTCCATCACCCAGGCGTACACGTTCGCCGCGCCTTCGGCCGCCAGATGCTCCTCGGCGGTGCGGAGCAGCAGCGATCCCGCGCCGAGGCCGCGATGGTCGGGGTGGACCTGGGGGGTGGCGTAGGACTGGCCGGGCTCGGTGCTGTCGTACGCGATGCCCACATGGGCCGTGCCGACGATCTCGCCGTTGTGCTCGGCGACCAACAGCCGGTACTTCTTGGCGGGGTTGGCGGTCCGGACGCCGAAGAGGAGGGACTCGGGGGTCGTCACCTCGAAGGGGATCGAAGCTCGGCGGGCCCGCGCCACGGCTTGGGCGTCGTCGGCATCCTGGGCACGGAAGTCACGGACGATCACGGTCATGAGGCCGCACGTTACGTGGGGGCCCGGCGCGGCCGCCTCCCATTTTGCGGCGGTGCGCCGGGCAGTGGGGGAGAATCGGGCCGTGACCTTGAAGATCGTCATTGACACGGACTCGGCGACCGCGCCGTACGAACAGCTGCGCGCCCAGGTCTCGAGCCAGGCGCGCTCGGGCCGGCTGCCTGTCGGCCACAAGCTCCCGACCGTCCGCGGCCTCGCGGAGGAACTGGGGCTCGCGGCCAACACGGTGGCCAAGGCGTACCGCGCGCTGGAGTCGGACGGGGTGGTCGAAACGCGCGGCCGCAACGGCACGTTCATCGCAGCGGCGGGCGACGCCGCGGCCCGCGAACTGGCAGCGGCTGCCCAGGCTTTCGCCGAGCGCGCCCAGCGGCTGGGCGTTCCGCAGTCGGCCGCGCTGGCGGCGGCGCAGGAGGCGGTACGAGCCGTGTACACGCGGTAGCTCCCGCAGGGGGGAAGGGCCCGGCGCCTTGGCGGCGCCGGGCCCTTCCTTCAGTGGCCGGGGCAGGATTTGAACCCGCGACTTCTGGGTTATGAGCCCAGCGTGCTACCTAGCTGCACCACCCGGCGGAGACCCACGTTACGGACCTTCGCCCAGGCCCCGCAAAGGAATTACGGTGCCCGGCAGCAGCTTGCCTCCTCGTCGGCCGTGTCCAGAGGCGGAAAGCCCGGCAACGCCGGCCGGGCCCTACAGGTACAGGCCCGCGTCCGCGCCCGCCGTCTGGGTCGGGACCGACGCCGGGGTCGTGCCGCGGCGCAGGGCGAACAGTTCGGCCAGGGTGGCGCCTTCGCGGCCCACGCCCTCTTCCGTGCCCAGCCACGCGATCGCCTCCGGCCGCGTCAGCGGGCCCACCTCGATGCGGGCCAGACAGCGGCCCGGGCGGACCACCGCCGGGTGGAGGCGTTCCAGGTCCTCGTTGGTCGTGATGCCCACCAGGACGTTACGGCCCTGGCCGAGGAGGCCGTCCGTCAGATTGAGCAGCCGCGACAGCGCCTGGCCCGCGGTGTGGCGGGCCTCGCCCCGGATCAGCTCGTCGCAGTCCTCCAGAAGCAGCAGCCGCCAACGGCCCTTGGACGTCCCCTCGTCCTCACCGATCGCGATGTCCATCAGATAGCCGACGTCGTTGAACAGCCGCTCCGGGTCCAGGACGCAGTCCACCTGGCACCAGTCCCGCCAGGACCGCGCCAGCGTCCGCAGCGCCGAGGTCTTGCCGGTGCCCGGCGGGCCGTGGAGCAGCAGAAGCCGGCCCGCGATGTCGTCCGGTGTCACCTTCATCAGCCGGTCCATCGCGTCGGCGACCGGCGCCGTGTAGTTGGGCCGCACCTCCTCCCATGTTCCGGCGGCGATCTGCCGGGTGGTGCGGTGCGGGCCGCGGCGCGGCGAGACGTACCAGAAGCCCATCGTGACGTTCTCGGGCTGCGGCTCCGGCTCGTCGGTCGCGTTGTCCGTCGCCTCCTTGAGCACCGTCTCGGCGAGGTCGGCGCTGACCGCCGTGACGGTCACATCCGCGCCGCGGTTCCAGCGCGAGATCAGCAGCGTCCAGCCGTCGCCCTCCGCGAGCGTCGCGCTGCGGTCGTCGTCGCGGGCGGCGCGCAGCACGGTCGCCCCGGCGGGCAGCATGGTCGCCCCGGGCTTGACCCGGTCGATGGTGGAGCTGTGGGAGTACGGCTGCTCGCCCTTCGCGAAGCGGCCGAGGAACAGCGCGTCGACGACGTCCGAGGGCGAATCGCTGTCGTCGACGTTGAGCCGGATCGGCAGAGCGTCCTGAGGGTTGGCAGACATGCGCCCATGATCGGGCACGGGATCGGCCGCCGCACCGTCTTTTGCCCGGTGCGGCGCCGGGGACGTGGCGCCGCACCGACCGTGCGACGGCCCGCTGCCCGGCCCCGCAGAGGGGGCCGGGCCCCCGCCGGGCTCCCCGGCGGGGGACCGGGAGGCGGTACTCAGCCCTCCGCCCGGGTGATCAGCGCCGCCGCCCGCCGCGCCCGGCGCACGACGGCGTACCCCTTGGTGAGCGCCCGGTCCTTCGCGAAGGACCGGGCGATGGCGCGCCCTTCGACCAGCCGCTCGAACTCCACTGCACCGGTCGTACGCCTCACGGTGAGGCGCTGGAGGGCGTACGGCCCCTGACGGTACGCTGCCGGCCTGTTGCCGACGGCCAGCGACTGCCGGAAACCGGCCGCCCGTACGGCCCTGCGCACCCGCCGGTTCGAGTAGCCGAACGGATAGGCGAACGAGACCGGTTCGGCCCCCATCTCGTCCGCGACGATGTCCCGGCAGCGGGACGTCTCGTACCGCAGCCGCTCGCCGGACAACTGGTCGAGCTGGGGATGGGTGTGGGTGTGGCCGCCGATCTCCACGCCCGCGGCGGCCAGTTCCCGCACCTGGTCCCAGTCGAGCATGGTGTCGAGCGCGCCGCCCTCGTCGTGGGCGCCGCGCAGCCACCCGGTCGATACGAACACGGTGGCCGCGAAGCCGTGCTCGGCGAGGACGGGGAGGGCGTGCCGGTGCACGCCCTCGTAGCCGTCGTCGAAGGTGATCAGCACGGGCCGGGGCGGCAGCGGCCGGCCGCCCGGCCGCCACGCGTCGCCGAGCTGCGCGGTCGTCAGGGGAGTGAACCCCCGCGTGCGGAGCACCGCCATCTGCGCGGCGAAGGCGTCGGGACTCACCGACAGCCCGTGCGTGGCCGCGGCCGGCCGGTGGCTGACGGCGTGGTACATCAGGATCGGCACCGGCCCCTTCATGGTGCCGCTCCCTCGACCGGTCCCGACGAGAACGTCACCGCACCCGCGCGGGCCCGGACACTCCCCACCACATAGCCGCTCGCGGCCACCGCCACGCCCGCGACGATCGCGCCGGCCCGGCCCGCGCCGCCGCGCCGGCCCAGCAGCGCATCGCGCAGCCCGCGTGCGACACCGGCCGGCAGCACCCGGGTGGTGTAACGGCGTTCGGACTCGAGCCCCTTGCCGGCTCCGACGCTGTGCGCCACGAGCGCCTTGGACAGTCCTTCCGCGTACGTACGGGTACGGAAGTAGCCGAACCGCTCACGCCCGGCGGGGACCCGGTGGTGGATGACCGCCCGGTCGTCGATCAGCAGCACCGCGTCCGGTACGGCCCTGGCGAGCCGGATGCACAGCTCGGTCTCCTCGCAGCCCAGGGGCCGTTTGTCGCCGTCACGCCCGATGCCGGTGGCGAAGCCGCCCGCGGCGTCGAACGCGCTGCGCCGGAAGGAGGCGTTGCCGCCGAGGACGTTGCGCACCCTGACCCTGCCCGGCGGCAGGCCCCGGTAGGTGCAGCCCACGACCCAGTCGAACTCCTCCGGGAACCACGCCGGCCTGCCGCCCGACGCCCAGGCGGGCTCGGTCCGCCCGCCGACGGCCATCACCCGCCGGTCTGCGTATCCCGCGGCGAAGTACCGCAGCCAGTCGCGCTCGGCCACGGCGTCGTCGTCGAGGAAGGCCACGAACGCGCCGCGTGCCGCGGCGATTCCGGTGTTGCGTCCGGCGGACAGGCCGCGGGGGCCCGCATTGGCGAGCACCCGCACCTCCTGTCCCTCTTCCTTGTACTGGACGCGCAGCCGATCCAGCAGCGCCGGATTGTGGTCGACCACCAGCAGTGTCTCGAGAGCCGGCAGGGACTGGCGCCGCACCGAGTCGACAGCCGCGAGGATGTCCTCCCATCGGTCCTCGGTGTAGACACAGATCACCACGGAGAACCGTTCCCCGGCGGCCCGGCCGGCGTCCGTCAAGAGACTTCTCCCCGGGGGATGCTGACGCCCAGTGCCGAATGCCGGCGCGCGGCGGAGGCTGTGCCCCGCCGGGCGCGCTTCGCTCGCTTCTCCTTGAGGATGACCCTCAGCACCCGCAGACCGTCCCGGACGGCGCGGAGGTTGCTGACGCCGTGAATGCGCAGGTACTCGTGGCTCGGCACCTCCTGCACCCGCAGCCCTGCCTTGACCACGCGGATGTTCATCAGCGTCTCGATCTCGAATCCGGTGCAGTCGAGGGTGATCTTTTCCAGGCAGTGCGCCCAGAAGGCGTTGTAGCCGTAGCAGAGGTCGGTGTAGCGGGCGCCGAACTTGGCGTTGACGACGGCGCAGAGCGCTCTGTTGCCGAGTCTGCGGATGGCGGTCATGTCGTCGGTGCCGCCGCCGTTGGCGAACCGGGAGCCCTTGGCGAAGTCGGCTCCGGAGACCAGGGCGGAGACATAGGAGACGATCTCCGAACCGTCGGCGGAGCCGTCGGCGTCGACCATCACGATGATGTCCCCGGTGCAGGCGGCGAAGCCGCTGATGAGGGCGTCGCCCTTGCCCTTGCCGAGCTGCTGGACGACCTTGACGTCCGGCCACAGTTCGCGGGCGACCTCGACGGTGTCGTCGGTGGAGTTCCCGTCGACCAGAACGACTTCGTGGATCCAGTCGGGCAGGCTCTTGAAGACGTACGGGAGATTCTCCGCCTCGTTCATGGCGGGGATCACCACGCTCACGGGCGGAGTGATCGCGAGGTGCGAGGAGATGGGCCGGTACCTGACGGATATGCGGCCGATGTCGTTCACCGGATCTTGCCCCGGCGCCGCCGGGTGCAGGACTGAACTCATGACTGTGTTCCCTCTCTCCACCGGTGGACCGCCCGCCCCCGGGCAGCCCGGATGAATGTCCGGTTCGAAAGGGGGGTTGTTCTCATCCGCCCATGCGGGAAGCGCTCTCCGTGCTGGCTGGACGAGTCGGCATCACTGGCCGCGCGGCACGCCTCGAATCGATCGGATCGAGCGCGGAACCGACACGGCACCCCCCTGCCGCACCCTGCTCCGGATCCATCGCGACGCTAACGCCCTCCCCTGAGCCGCTTTGCATGATGGACCGTTGCGGGTGGATGTATGACGGTATTGATGATGAGGACTGTATGGCAAGAGGTGGGCCATGACCCCGCTTTTTTGCTTTTTTCATGATGATTGGGCGATCGCACGTGGAACATCCCGATCACTGTTTCTTGATCCCTTTTCTGCATTGATCGATTGAATGACCAGTTCCGGATGAGTCCTCCCGCTCGGTCCGCCTGACGGTGTGACAGGTCGATCTCGGGATATCCCGGGAAGATCCTCCCGAAAGTCTTGGCATGGACACTTCCACTGAAGTGTCCTGACTGCTACCAAAGTTGTGGCAGAGATCCTGCTAAGGGAGGTTCCATGAAACTGTCCCGAGCCGCGGCACTCTCATCGTCACTCCTCCTCGGCGTCGTTCTCACTCTCACCGGAGCGAGCACGGCGCAGGCCTCCTCCACCGCCCAAGCAGTGGACTATGTGGCCCTCGGCGACTCCTACTCCTCAGGCGTGGGAGCCGGCAACTACGACAGCGCAAGCGGCAATTGCAAGCGCAGCACCAGGGCTTACCCGAGGCTCTGGGCCAACGCCCATTCACCCTCGTCGTTCTCATTCACTGCTTGCTCAGGCGCTCGTACGGGTGATGTCACGGCGAGTCAGCTCGGTCCGCTCAACTCGGCGACCGACCTCGTCTCCATCACCATCGGCGGGAATGACGCGGGCTTCTCCGACGTCATGACCACCTGTGTCCTGCAGTCCGAATCGAGCTGTCTCAACCGGATCGCGCAGGCCCGTGCCTACGTCGACTCCACCCTGCCCGGCAGGCTCGACTCGGTGTACGGCGCCATCCGCACCAAGGCCCCCGCAGCCCAGGTCGTCGTCCTGGGTTACCCCCGCTTCTACAAGCTGGCCGGCAACTGTGTGACCGGCCTGAGCGAGAACGAACGGTCCGCCATCAACGGCGCGGCCGACTACCTGAACGCGGCGATCGCGAAGCGCGCGGCCGATCACGGCTACGACTTCGCGGATGTCGTCCCGGCCTTCACCGGGCACGAGATCTGCTCCGGCGCCGCTTGGCTGCACAGCGTCAACTGGCTCAACATCGGTGACTCCTACCACCCGACGGCTTCCGGCCAGTCCGGCGGCTATCTCCCGGCGTTCACCGCTCACGCCTGAACGCGGCGCTCACCGCGCTCGCCGTACCGGCCGAAGAGGAGACCTCGTCCGTCGGGGTCTCCTGATCGCATGTGACCGAGAAGTCGATCCAGTGTGAGCGCACCTCGACCGGACTCCGGATCTCCACCCGGATCCGGTCGTGGTGTGTCCCGCCCTGCTCGTAGGTCAGCTCGATGTGGTCGACCTGCTTCTGCTTCGGGCCCCCGGCCGCGAAGTCCAGCGTCTTCCAGCCGGAGCCGGAACTGTCGCCGCTCCTGGTCGCCCAGCGGTAGTCGACACCCACCGGCGTGCGGGCGACGGTGATCGTCGCGCGGAAGGCCGGAGCCTCTGCTTCGGCCGGCGGGCAGGCGCCCGCGTAACTGTCCCTCACCCCCTGGACATGGACCTCGACGCTCTGAGGCGGGGTGTACGTACCGCCGCCACCACCGCTGTCGTCGCCGTCGTCCCCGCCGTCGTCCGAGGCGCCGCCGTCCGTCGCGCCGCCTCCGGGCGCGGAGGCCGTACTGCCGGGGCTCGTGCTCGAAGTGCCCGGCGCAGGGGGTGCGCTGCTGCCCTTGTCGTTGCCGCCGCCCTGGTCCCTGTTGCTGTTGACCAGCGCCCAGGCGAGACCGCTGACCGCGAGCAGCAGCACCGCTACCCCGGCGATCAGCACCACCGCCGCGCGCCGCGCACGGTCGGGCGGCAGGCCGTTCGCGGCCGCGGGAGCTGCGCTGGACATGGGAGCTGTGGCGGACGCGGTGGCCGGACCGGGCACCGGCGTGCGCGACTGCGGATGCACCGCAGCCGTGGGGGAGTCGGCCGCCACGGTGGGGTGGTCGGCGCCAGGCGGCGGAGCCGTCCGGGGTGTGCCGCCCGCGGCCACGACCCGCAACTCCCGCTCGGCCTCCGCCGCCGAGAGCCGCTGCGACGGGTCCTTGCGCAGCAGCCCCGCGATCACCGGCGTCAGCGGACCCGCCCGGAGCGGCAGCGGAAGCTCCTCGTCCACGACGGCCCGCAGCGTGCTCAACGGGGTGTTCTGGCGGAACGGCGAGTTGCCCTCGACCGCGGCGTACAGCAGGACGCCGAGCGACCAGAGATCCGACTCGGGCCCCGGCGTACGTCCCAGCGCCCGTTCCGGGGCGAGGAATTCGGGAGAGCCGATCAGCTCGCCCGTCATGGTCAGGTTGGACGACCCCTCCACCGTCGCGATCCCGAAATCGGAGAGCACCACGCGGCCGTCGTTGCCGATGAGTACGTTCCCGGGCTTCACATCCCGGTGCAGCACGCCCGCGTCGTGCGCGGCGCGCAGGGCAGCGAGGATCTCTGCGCCGATGCGCGCGGCGCGCGCCGGGGCGAGGGGCCCCTCGGCGTCCAGTACGTCGGAGAGGGCGAGTCCGCGCACCAGCTCCATCACGATCCAGGGGCGGCCGTCCTGGGTCGCCACGTCGTAGACGGTGACCACATTGCGGTGCGAGACGCGGGCCGCCGCCCAGGCCTCCCGTTCGAGGCGGGCATAGAGTCGGCGCTCGTCGTCGGTACCGAGGGCGGCGGGGGCCCGGACCTCCTTGACCGCGACCTCCCGGCCCAGCAGCTCGTCGCGGGCGCGCCACACCACTCCCATGCCGCCTTCGCCCAAGGGGCTCATGAGACGGTAGCGACCCGCCAACAGCCGCTCGTCGCCCGGCACTTCGCTCACAGCGAGCCCCCATCGGTAGCAGAGCAGTGACCCCAAGCTAGCTCACGCAAGTGCTGTTGCCGCCCCCTTGAGCGCCAATCCGCATCCCAGCGCGAGGACCACGCAGGCGGTGCCCAGCGGGAGTGCACGCTGAGCGGCGGAGACCAACCGCCATGTGGGGCGGCTGCGCCCGGCGAGCAGCCGGGTGGCGCGGGCGCCGAGCCGGACCGCGGCGAAGCCGGCGGCGGCGAGAGTGAGGGCGAGCCCGAGACCGTACGCGACGACGAGCAGCAGGCCGAACCAGGCACGACCGAGCGCGGCGGCGCCGACGAGGACGACGACGGCGGACGGACTGGGGACGAGGCCGCCGGCGAAGCCGAGCAGGAGCGTGGACCGCAGCCCGAGGGAGCGGTGGTCGTGGGTGTGGGGATGCCCGTGCGGGTGCGAATGGCTGTGGCTGTGGCGGTGCACGTGGCCGTCCCTCTTGCTGTGCCCGTGTCCGGCCTCCGGCATGTGCTCCGGTCCAGGGGCGGGAACGCCGCCGGGACCTGTCTCCCGCAGGTGCGTCGGCTCATGGCCACCGTGTTCCGTGCCGTGGGCCTGTTCGCTGCCCGGTCCGTGTCCCTGCTGTGGCCCGTGGCCGTGCTGCGGTCCATGCCCGTGCCCGTGCCCGTGCCCGTGCGCATGATCGTGTCCGCGGTTGCGCCACGCCCGTCGGACGAGTACCGCCCCTGCCCCGGCCACCAGTGCCCCGCTCGCGACGCCCAGCCACGCCACCACTGACGGTGCCGCCGCCGAGCCCACCGCGATCAGGGCGCCCAGTGCGAACACACCGAGCGTGTGCGTGATCGTCACCGAAGCGCCCAGGGAGAGGACATCGCGCAGGGAGTTCCTGCCGCCCGCCGCCGCAGCCGCGGCCATCACCGTCTTGCCGTGACCCGGTGCGAGCGCGTGCAGCGCGCCCAGCAGGACCGCGGTCGCCAGGGCAAGCGCGCCGAACCCCACGGTCAGATCGCGCCGGGAAACCAGCCCGGTCAGTGCTTGCGTCCAGCGGTCCGCCCCGCGCGGCAGCACGGAGGCCGGGGGTGCGGCCTCCTGGCGGTCCGCCTCCGCGGGCGCTCCGCCGGGGGTGACCGACAGCGCCGCCGTCGTGCGGTCCGGCGCCGACGAGAGCGGCCCGTTCGGATACACCGCCAGTCGACGTGACGTCGACGCCTTCGGTACGTCCGACGACACGAGCGTCATCCGGTCGCCGCGGGCCGTGATCTCCCGCCAGCCCGGTCCCTGACCGCTGCCTGCCGCCCGGAAGCCGATCGTGTGACGCCCGTCCGGCAGTGCGGCCGCCAGCCGGCACTCGACGCGGAGCGTCGGCAGACCGGCCTGCCCCGGTCTCACCTCGGCACGGCTCGCGCCGGGCGTGAGCGCGACCGGACCGTGCCGCTCGACCGTGACCCGGCTGTCCCGGGCCGCGTCCCGGCAGCGCTGACCGGCCCATTCGGAGAGTTCCGCGGGGGACATCTCCCGGTCGCTGTTCCCGTCGATCCTGGCGCGCGCTTGAGCGGCGGGTATCTCCGCGAGGTCCTCGACATGGTCGACGCTCAGCCGTCCGGGCGCGACGAGCAGTCCGTCGTAGCGGTTGACGGTGAAGTTCCCCAGCGGATGCGCGGCGGCCGTCCCCGCGGGCAGCACCGCGAGCGCCGCCCCGGCCACCAGGACCGCCGCGCCGACGGCTGCCGTACGGCCCTTGATGCCGCCCTTGCTTCCTGTGCCGCCTCTGGTCGTCGTTCCGTCTGCGGTCTTCATGACGCCTCCAGACTCCGCAGTGCCGTCCGGGCCGCGCGTGAGCCGACGGGCGAGAAACCGGGGTTGATCTCCAGCGCGGCGGCGAGCGAGGCGCGGGCGGCAGCCGGCCGGCCCGCGGCGCGCTCGATCATGCCGCGGTGGTAGAGGAACACGGCGTTACGACAGCCCGCCGGCGCCGACGTGGAGAGGTACTTCATGGCTTGTGCGGAGCGGCCGTTGACGTGCAGCGCCCAGGCAAGGGCGTCCGCCGTGTGCACGGTCCGGCGCTTGGCCCACTCGGCGCGGGCGGCGGTCAGCGCCTGCGCCTTGTCGCCGTGGTCGGCCAGGGCGAGCGCGGTGTCCAGGTCGGTGTCCACGCCGTTGGCGCGAGCCAACACCGTCCAGTCGCCGATGAGTTCGTACTGGCGACGGGCATCGGACGGGCGCCCCGCGGCCTCGTACAGCTCGCCCAGCGCGACCAGGTGACCCGGCAGCGGCAGCCGGTCGACCACCGCTTCGAGCCCGGACACGGCGGACTTGGTGTCACCGCGTGCGGCGTGCGCACGGGCGCGGCCCTCGAGCGCCGGCAGATACCCCGGGTCCGCTTCGAGCGCCGTCGTGAAGTGCTTCAGCGCCGGGGCGTACGCCCCCTGGCTCCACTCCAACTGCCCGGTCGCCGTCGCCACATACGCCACGTCGCCGGGCGAAGTTGCCGAGTTCATGGCGGTGTTCAGTACTCGGCGGGCGCCCGCGACATCGCCGCGCAGCTCCAGTACATACGCGTAGCGCGTGAACACGGGAATACCGGGCCGACGGCCATCGGCGTCCTTCGCAGCGGCCAACGCCTCGGAATAGCGGCCCAGTTCGACGAGCGCATCGATCCGCGAGGCGAGCGCGCGCTCGCCGAAAGGATTGATCTTCAGGGCCGCCTCCGCCTCCCGCAGGGCCTGAGAGAAGTCGTGCCGGGCCGCCGCGAGTGCGGCACGGCCCGCGAGCGCCGCATCGTTGTCCCGCGGCCGGAGCTCCAGCGAACGGGCCAGTGCCTTGTCGGCCTGCGGATAGCGGGTCGGGTCGCCGCTGGTCCTGGCCTGTTCGACATAGGCGGCGCCGAGTGTCGCCCACGCCCGGTCGTCCTTGGGCCGGGCCCGCAGATGTGTCTGGAGGCCGGTGATCCCGCGGGCGAGGTCACCGGTGCCGATCCGGTCGAACGGTGCGTCCGCCACAGGTGCGGCGGTGCGGGCCGCCGAGGGCTGCTGGTCCGCACCGCCCGACATGACGGCGCCCACGGTGAGAGCGAGGGCGAGTGTCCCGGCGGGGAACAACAGACCCCGGATCCTCCCCGCCCCGCGCCGGGGCCGTGACTCCCGGTCCTCGGGGTCGCGGCCGGCCGCCGCGACCGTGTCCGGCGTCCTTGGCAGGGACATCGGTCCGCCCTTCCTCGCGTAGGTGCGACTGTGAGGTGAGAACTGCGAGCTGTGAACTGTGAGTTGTGGACTGCGAGGTGTGGACTGTGCCGTCCGCCTACGCCCTGTTCGGGCGATCTTGTCGGGCCTGCGGCGACAGCTGCGGCACCTCGCTGTGTTGTCGGAGTCGCCCAAGTACGTCCAGTGGGAGGGCGATGCTCCGCCTTGCGATGCGTCCCCTCGGCCCTGGCGGGCCTGGGGAGACCCCATGCCTCGGCCCTGGCGGGCCTGGGGAGACCCCATGCCTCGGCCCTGGCGGGCCTGGGGAGACCCCATGCCTCGGCCCTGGCGGGCCAGGGAGACCCCACGCATCCGACGCCGCAGGCTCGTGCTCGAAGATCGCCCGGGCAGGGCCTAGCTGTACGAAGTGCGGCGCCGCATCCGCCACCAGAGCAGTCCCAGGCCGACGAGCAGCACACCCACGCCCGTGGCGACCGCCGATACGACCAGCGTCGTGGTGGTCGCGTCACCGCCGGCGGCGGACGACGCCCCACCGGTGAGCAGGCCGTCCTGCGACACCTTGGTCCCCGCGCCCTTGGCGACCGGGCCGCGGGAGCCGGCCTCGGGCAGTGCGAGGTACGGGAAGGCGCTGCCGAACTTCTGGTCGTTCTGGTCGACCGCGTCGCCCAGGTCGTTCTTCTGGCCGAGCAGTTCGCCCTCGACGACCTGGAGCGCGATGTCCAGTACGTCGTCGGACAGCCTGCGCCCGTTCGGGAACCCGGCGTTGTCGCCGTCCAGCACACCCAGCCTCTTCGGCTCGGCGCTCGGCGGGACGGAGGTGTTGAGCCGCAGTGCCTCGGCGGGGCGGACGTGCGGCGGCTTGTTGAGCTTGTCGACACCGGTCAGGAACACGGACACCAGGTCGTTGCGCGGCTCGGCCGGGGCCTTGATCTTGTAGATGCCCTCGATCAGCTTCGGCAGTTCCGGCTGGGTGACGAACGGAAGGAAGTCGCCGTCGTTCCACGGATGGGACGCATTGAACTTGTCCTTGTCCTTCACAGGGATCACCACCTCGTTGACCAGCGGCATTCCGAGCCTGGACACCTGCGTCCAATGGCCGTCGGCGCTCCTGCGCTGGGTGGTGGACCAGATTCCGACGATCGGCTGCTTCTGCGACTGCCGGATGTACGCGGTCGGCACCTGCAGGGCAATGGAGTTGACGCTGTAGCCCTTGAGCGTGTCGTTGCCGACCTCGGAGAGGTCGCCGCCGTAGAGCAGGTCGAAGACGCGCAGGTCGAGGAAGAAGGGGTCGTCCGCCTGACCGGCGAACGCCGTGGTACCGCCGGGAAGTTGGCGCACGGCCTGGTCCCGCAGGGTCTGGTAGTCCGGCATGGACGCCTTGCCCACGTTCGAGGGTGCCACCGGCAGATCGTCGGCGATCTTCGTGGTGCTCGTCACACGCTGGTTCCTCAGCCGCAGCACATCGATGTCGTACGTCTGGGTGATGTTGAGGTCCGGGTCGTCGAGCGTGGTGACGGGACCGGTGTTGAAGAGGAACGTCCTGCCGTTCTTGACGTGGTCCTTGAAGGTCCACCGGTAGATGAGATCGCCCTGGGCGTCACCGTCGCTGTCGATGTGGATGTCGTACTGGGCGTCGTCGGCGAACGAGTAGAAGTTCGGGCCGCCGGCCGGTTCCTCGAACGGCAGCCAGTTGGCCACGATCGTGGTGGTGTCGGGCTTGTCGGGGCTGACGAACGCGTACACGTCGGTGTTGTCGTACTGCGGCTGGCCGGAGATCAGCGGGGCCTCGCGGTGGCTGGAGGCCTGGGCCGCTCGAGGCTCCAGACCGGTCACGCCGGAAGCCGCGAGCGCCCCGGTGGCCAGCGCCGCGCAGGCGAGTGCCGCGAGCCTGAGGGGCCCCCGCCCGCTGCTGCTGAGTGCGGTCATCGAATCCGTCCTTCACGCGAGTGGCTGGTCGTGCTCCTTGCCAGCCATTCGGTGCCGCGGGCCCAGCGGATTGGTGGGTATCCGAGAGGTTCTTCGAAGACCGAGAACGTTCACTGACATGCGCGGCCAACTCGGCCTGGAATCAGGCGGATTCGGAGCGTGGCCGTCAACCCCCGTACGGGTGTGCTGAATCATGCGGGCGGGATACACGAGTGTCCCGAAGGGGCGATAGGGTTAATCTGCCCGGGCCGGGTGTCTCGTACGGGTGGGGAGTGACATGGACCAGATAGCAATGCGCAGCAGGCCGCGAGTGCCTGCGATCACATGTGGGAGTACGGCGACCAGTTCGCGGCTCGACCGACATCTCTCGGTGCTCGGCGGCCCTGCCGTCCCGCACGGCGAGGCGGCCGAAGCGACGTCTCTCATGCGTGAACTGACCTCGCGTGATGTGACGCACACCCGCCGGAGCAAGAGCGCGCGTGTCTCGCTCTTCGCCCCGCTGCGGCGACTGCGCCGCTCACTGTTCGGCAGCCGCGGCTGACCCGGGCCCGGCCGCTCCACCACACAAGCGAACGCGCTCAGGCGACCACACCGTCCCGGCGCAGCGCCGCTGCATCCTCGTCCTTCATCCCCACGGACCGCAGCAGTGCGTCGGTGTGCTCGCCGAGCGCAGGTACCGCGCCCATCCGTGCCGGGGCCCCGCCCGGCAGCGTGATCGGGGGCAGCAGGGCCCGCAGTGGCCCCGCCGGAGTGTCCACCTCCCGCCACCGCTCCCTGGCGGCGAGCTGTGGATGCCCGGCCACATCCTTGACGCTGTTCAGCCGGGCGCAGGCGATCCCCGCCGCTTCGAGGCGGCCGATCGCCTCGTCCGTCCGCAGACCCGCCAGCGCCCTGGCCACCGCCGTATCCGTCTGCGCGCGGTTCGCCGTCCGGGCGGTGTTGGTGGCAAAGGCCGGATGAATACCCAGTTCGGGACGTTCCAGCACCTGTTCGGCGAGACGCCGCCACTCCCGGTCGTTCTGGACCGACAGCAGGACCTGCTCGCCGTCGGCCGTGATGTAGGCGTCGTACGGCGAGATGACGGCGTGCGCGACCCCTGTGCGCGCCGGGGCCTCACCTCCATGCATCCCGTAGTGCAGCGGGTGGCCCATCCACTCGGTGAGCGAATCCAGCATCGAGATCTCCACCGGCCCGCCCCGCCCCGTGACGCCGCGCCGCACCAGAGCCGCCAGCACCCCGGAGAACGCGTACATCGCCGCCGCGATGTCGGCCGCCGGGATCCCCGCCTTCACCGGCTGCTCGGCCGTCCCGGTCACCGACACCAGCCCGGCCTCGCACTGCACGAGCATGTCGTACGCCCGCTTGTGCGCGTACGGGCCCGTCGGGCCGTACCCGGAGATGTCCACGGCGATCAGCCGCGGATGAGCGGCGCACAGGGTGGCGGCGTCCAGACCGAGCCGGGCGGCGGCACCCTGGGCGAGGTTCTGGACGAACACATCGGCGTCCGCGATCAGCCGGTGCACGATGTCGAGGCCGCGCGGGTCCTTGAGGTCCACCGCCAGGGACTCCTTGCCGCGGTTGCACCACACGAAGTGCGAGGCGAGGCCGCGGGCCGCGGTGTCGTACCCCCGCGCGAAGTCGCCGCCGTCCGGGCGCTCGACCTTGATGACGCGAGCCCCGAGATCTGCGAGCTGGCGGGTGGCGAAGGGTGCCGAGACGGCCTGCTCGACGGCGACGACCGTGATCCCGTCCAGGGGCAGTGGCTGTTGGCTCATGACGCTGTACCTATCGTGTATGGGGCACCTTTGTCACACCGGCGCATCACCACGCCGGTGCCCCGCGGCCGGCCCGTGCCGACTTCGCAGCCACCGGGTCACGGCCGACGACCCCCCGGGCGCGGCGGGCCTGTGGGGCTCTGCCCGAACCGAGCGCCTCGATCGCCTGCGGGGCTCCGGACGCGCCCGTCAGGGCACGCGCACCCGTTCGCGCGGCGCCTCGACAAGCTCCGTACCGCGAGTTCCCCGGCCAGGCCGCTCCCGGGGACGCGGCGGGCCTGCTGGGCCTGGACCCCGCCCTCCGCCCCCGCCTCGATCGCCGGCGGGGGGCCCGGCACGCGCGGCCATCGCGCCGGCGCCCCGCGCCCCCTCACAGGAGCGCGAACTGCCCCTCCGGCCCCTCCTCCTGGTGGTCCAGCACCGACGCCGGGCGTCGCGCCGCCGCAGGCGGCGGCAGCACTCCGGCCGTACGCAGCTCCGGCGCGGTGATCCGTGGTCCGTGGGCCAACTCGGCACGCCGCGGCAGCAGTTCATCCAGCAGCGCCAGCACTGTGATCAGCTCCAGGAGCTGCGAGGTCCACTCCTGCGGCCAGGCGGAGGGCCGCACCGCCTCCAGCGTGCCCGCCTCCGCCGTGGCCGTACGGCGCTCGAACCACAGCTCCAGCACGCGTACGCCCCCGGCCTCGAAGTCCCAGGCCTGTGCCGGCACGGGCGAGATGCGGCCGCCGTCGCCGATGCGCAGCTCCTCCTCGTCCGGGTCGTACGCGATCGAGTCCGGCCGGGCAGGCAAGGCCGCGCGGACATAGGGCCGACGGCCACCGGGCAGCCTCGGGCGCTCGCCACCGTGCGCGCCGCGCAGCTGGATGCGGGTCATGCGCCGCCCCAGTTCCACTCCCGACGCCCACACGCCGGCGTCAGCGGTCAGCGGGACCGCGCATCCCCCCGGCGTGGACTCGGCGGCCGCCATGATCCAGCAGAGCAGATCGTCGGCGCTCACCCCGTGTCCGTACCGGCCCGCGAGCGCTTCGAGCAGCCCCGGCGCGACGTTCGGTTCGCGCCCCCCGGGCCGCCGGTACAGCGGGCGGATCCGCCCTGGACGGCCCGCGGGCGAACGCCCGTCCGGCAGCAGGGCCGACACCAGCACCGCGGGCCCCGCGGACTGCGGCACATGCCCCTGCTCGACCACGAAGAGCTGCCGATCGTCCAGCACCCGCCACAATTCGGGCCGGGCGACATCGATCAGCCGGTGGTCCGGTATCAGCCACTGCTCGTCGAACCCGCCGTGCAGTACGCGTACCGGGTCCGGGCAACGGCCGTCCTCGCGGGCGATCCGGCCGGTCCTGGTGGCCTGTCCCGGTAGCTGGGCCACCGCGCTGTGCGGCGTACGGGCACGGGTGGACCCGAACAGCGCCGCGCGCCGGGCCTCGTCGGCGCCGGTCAGCGTGTCCCAGCGGGCTCTGAGGGAGGGGGCATCGGGTGCCATCACCCACGGCCTGCCCAGCCGCAGCGGTGCCACGGACCAGGGCATGAGGTCGTCGAGCAGCGGCACCTCGTCGGTGGCGGTCGCGGTCTCGGTCACCGTCCGCATGGTAGTGAGAGAGGGTGACGGGAGTCAGTCCGCGGCATCCACGGTGACCGAGAAGGAGAACCGGTCGCCGCGGTAGCGGATCCGGGCCACGTCCACCACCCGGCCCGATTCGTCGTACGTCACCCCGGTGTAATGCAGGATCGGGCTCAGCAGCGGCACCCGCAGCAGCTCCGCCGTGGGCGGGTCCGCGAGCCGCGCCTCCACCGTGTCCGTGATCCTGCTGATCCGGATGCCCAGCGCGTCCCGCAGCACCTTGGTCATCGGCCAGCGCTCCAGGTCCGCGAGGTCCAGACCGGCCGCGACATCCGCGCGGACCGCGTTCTCGGCCCAGTTGGTGGGCTCGCCGCTCTCGCCGTCGAACCGCAGCCGCCGGTACATCACGACCTCGTCCACCTCCGGGAAGTACTCGGCGAGCTCACCAGGGACCGGCGCCTGGCCATGGCCGAGGATCGTCGTGCGCTCGCCGGACTGCTGGGCCACGATCGCGTCGATCGACCCCAGCAGCCGCCGCGGGGCACTGCGCCGTGCCCCCGGCTCGATGAAGGTGCCGCGCCTGCGGTGCCGGCTGATCAGGCCCTCCTCCTCCAGCTCCTTGAGGGCCTGGCGCATGGTCAGCACGCTGACGCCGTAGTGCTGGGCGAGCTGCTCCTCGGTGGGCAGCCGCAGCGAGGCCTCGGGCGTGCGGCCCAGTATCGAGGCGCGCAGCGACTGCGAGACCTGGTACCACAGCGGGAGCTTGCGGTTCAAGACCAGCGAGTCGGGGGCGAAGGAGGTCACGGCATCTCCGTACTACGACGTACTACGGCCTGAAGTTGCGCTCAAGACCCTGCCACACGGTGTCATAGCCCCTCTGCAGGTGGTCGGCGCTCGCGGCCTGCTCGGTGGCGGTCACCGGCCAGCGGGTCTCGAACATGAAGGCAAGGCCGTCGTCGATCTTCTGCGGCTTCAGCTGGGCCGCGCTGGCCGCCTCGAACGTCTCCCGGTCGGGCCCGTGCGCCGACATCATGTTGTGCAGCGAGCCGCCGCCCGGCACGAAGCCTTCGGCCTTGGCGTCGTACGCGCCCTCGATCAGGCCCATGTACTCGCTCATCACGTTGCGGTGGAAGTACGGCGGGCGGAAGGTGTCCTCGCCGACCAGCCAGCGCGGCGCGAAGACCACGAAGTCGACACCGGCAAGACCCGGGGTGTCGGACGGCGAGGTCAGCACGGTGAAGATCGACGGGTCGGGGTGGTCGTAGCTGATGCTGCCGATGACATTGAAACGGTGCAGGTCGTAGACGTAGGGCACATGGTTGCCGTGCCAGGCGACCACATCGAGCGGGGAGTGGTCGTAGGTGGCGGCCCACAGATTCCCGCAGAACTTGTTGACCACCTCCACCGGGCGCTCGGCGTCCTCGTAGGCGGCGACCGGAGCCAGGAAGTCCCGGGCGTTCGCCAGGCCGTTGGCTCCGATCGGGCCGAGGTCCGGGAGCTCGAAGGGCTGTCCGTAGTTCTCGCAGACATAGCCGCGGGCACTCTCGTCCAGCAGCTCCACACGGAAACGGACACCGCGGGGGATCAGCGCGACCTCGCCGGGCCGGGCCGGCAGCAGGCCCAGCTCGGTCACCAGCAGCAGCCCGCCGCGCTCGGGGACGATCAGAAGCTCGCCGTCCGCGTCGCTGAACACCCGGTCGGTCATCGAGACGTTGGCGTGGTAGAGGTGCACCGCCATACCGGTGCGCTGGGTGGTGTCGCCGTTGCCGCCGAGCGTCCACAGGCCGGACAGCCAGTCGGTGCCGGGCGCGGGCTCCGGCAGCGGGTTCCAGCGCAGCCGGTTGGGGTCCGGGACGCTCTCGGTGAAGGGGGCGCTGCGCAGGCTGCCGTTGTCGATGCGGACGAACGCCGGGTGCGCGGCCGACGGGCGGATGCGGTAGAGCCAGGAGCGGCGGTTATGGGCACGGGGCTCGGTGAAGGCACTGCCGCTGAGCTGCTCGGCGTACAGACCGAGGGGGGCGCGCTGCGGGGAGTTGCGGCCGTGCGGCAGGGCGCCCGGTACCGCCTCCGAGCTGTGCTCGTTGCCGAAGCCGGGGGAGAACGACCGATCCGTCAGTCCCTCGACTGTCTTCCGCGCCTGCTCGATGCCGCTCATCGCCCGCTCCCGCTCCCGGTGCCGAACCGAAGGAATCCTATGTACAACCGTAGGATTACAGGTCCGCCCCGTCAAAGGAAGCGGGACGGCATGATGGGGCGCGTGTCCCAGCCCCATCTGCGCCGTATGCCCGTTCAGCAGCGCAGCGCCGACCGGCTCGCCCGGATCCTGGACGCCTGTGCCGAACTTCTCGACGAGACGGGGTACGAGGAGCTGTCGACCCGTGCCGTCGCGGCCAGGGCCGGGGTGCCGATCGGCTCGGTCTACCGCTTCTTCGGCAACAAGCGCGCGCTGGCCGATGCCCTTGCCCGCCGAAATCTGGACAGCTATGCCGAGCGGATCGCGCACCGGCTCCGGGAGCTCCCGGCCGTCGACTGGCGCGGCGCACTCGATGCCGTACTCGACGAGTACCTGGCCATGAAGCGGACCGTGCCCGGCTTCGCGATGGTCGACTTCGGTGCCCAGGTCCCGGTCGGCGCGCCCGCGGCCGGGCCGAACCACGAGGTCGCGGACCGGCTCGCAGGGATGCTCGCGGCACATCTGGGCCGTGAGGTGGACGACGGGCTGCGTCGCGCGGTGCTGGTCGCGGTGGAAGCCGCCGACGCCCTGCTCCAGCTGGCCTTCCGGGTGCAGCCGTCGGGGGACGCGGCGATCGTCGCCGAGACACGCGAACTGCTGCGTGCCTATCTCGCGCGGGTCCTGGACTGACGGACACCGCACCGGAGAAATCCCGACGGGATGCGAGCAGGGACTCCCGCCCGTGCATACCGGTCGGTATGCTCGGTTCGGTCAGCGCGTCATCGCCGCCGCCCCGGGGAGAGCCCATGTCCCGCACCTCCGCCGCCCGCACCGTACCGACGGGCGGCGCACGTCCCGAGACCACACCCCGGGCTGCACCCCGGCCCGAGTCCGGGGCCGCCGGTGCCCGGACGGCCCTGCGGGTCTGCCCCCTGTGCGAAGCCACCTGCGGGCTCACCCTCACCATCGAGGGCACCCGGGTCACCAAGGCCCGCGGCGACCGGGACGATGTCTTCAGCCAGGGGTTCATCTGCCCGAAGGGTGCGTCGTTCGGCGAGCTCGACGCCGACCCCGACCGGTTGCGCACGCCGCTCGTGCGCGAGAGGGGCACGCTGCGCGAGGCGACCTGGCAGGAGGCGTTCGACCTGGTGGCCGCGCGGATACGGCCACTGATCGAGGAGCACGGCGGCAACGCCGTGGCGGTCGTCCTCGGCAACCCGAACGTGCACACCATGGCCGGCGGGCTCTACCCGCCCGTCCTGCTCTCCGCCCTGCGCACCCGCAACATCTTCAGCGCCTCCACGCTCGACCAGATGCCCAAGCATGTCTCCAGCGGCCTGCTCTACGGCAGCGCGATCGCCATCCCCGTCCCCGACCTGGACCGCACCGACCATCTGCTGCTCCTCGGTGCCAACCCGCTGGAGTCCAACGGCAGTCTGTGCACCGCCCCCGACTTCCCCGGCAAGCTCAAGGCGCTGCGCCGCCGCGGGGGCACCCTCACCGTCGTCGACCCGCGCCGCACCCGGACCGCTCAGCTCGCCGACCGGCATGTGGCCATCCGCCCCGGCACCGACGCGCTGCTGCTCGCGGCCCTCGCCCATGTCCTGTTCGAGGAGGGGCTCACCGACCTCGGCGAGCTGGCCGAACACGTCCAGGGACTGGACGAACTGCGGGCAGTGATGGGGGAGTTCACCCCGGACGCCGTCGCCGAGGCCTGTGACATGGACGCCGAGGAGATCCGTACGATCGCCCGCGAACTGGCCGCGGCGCCGACTGCCGCCGTATACGGCCGTATCGGCAGCTGCACCGTCGAGCACGGCACGCTCGCCAGCTGGCTCGTCGACGTCCTCAACATCCTCACCGGCAACCTCGACCGGCCCGGCGGTGCACTCTTCCCCTTCGCCGCCACCGACCGCGCACCCCGTCCGGCGGGCCCGGGCAAGGGATTCGCCCTGGGGCGCTGGTCCAGCAGGGTCAGCGGCCACCCCGAGGCCAAGGGCGAACTGCCGATGACCGCGCTCGCCGAGGAGATCGAGACGTCCGGGGAAGGGCAGATCCGTGCCGTGATCGCCATCGCCGCCAACCCCGTGCTCTCCGCGCCCGACGGGGACCGTCTCGACCGGGCGCTCGAGGGCCTCGACTTCATGGTCAGCGTCGACCCCTATCTGAACGAGACCTCGCGCCACGCCGATGTGGTGCTGCCCCCGCCTCCGCCGTCCCAGAGCGCCCACTACGACTTCGCGTTCAATGCGCTCGCGGTGCGCAACCAGGCCCGCTACAACCCGGCCGCCGTGCCTCTCGACGACGGGCTCATGGACGAGTGCGAGATCCACGCCCGGCTGATCCTCGCCGTGTCCGGCATGCACGGCGCCGACCCGTCCGCGGTCGACGACATGGTCATCCAGAACTCCCTCGCCAGGGCCGTCGCCGACCCGCACTCACCGGTGCACGGCCAGGACGTCGCAGAACTCGCCGCCGAACTCACAGGCCACCGGGGCGCGGAGCGCCGACTCGACATGATGCTGCGCCTCGGCCCGTACGATCTCACCCTCGACAAGCTCGCCGAGAACCCGCACGGCATCGACCTGGGTCCGCTCCAGCCGCGCATCCAGCAGGTCCTCAAGACCGTCAGCGGTCGGATCGAGCTGCTGCCCGGCCCCATCGCCGACGATCTGCCGAGGCTCCGGCGCGCACTCGGGGAGCGGCCCGCAGCGCTGGTCCTGGTCGGCCGCCGCCATCTTCGCTCCAACAACAGCTGGCTGCACAACGTGCCCTCGCTGAACGGCGGTTCCAACCGCTGCACCCTCCATGTCCACCCCGAGGACGCGGCCCGGCTCGGCCTCACGGACGGTGCGGTGGTGAGCATCAGCGCGGACGGCGGTCGCCTCGAGGCGCCCGTGGAGATCACCGACACCGTACGGACGGGAGTGGTGAGTCTGCCGCACGGCTGGGGGCACAACCGTCCCGGCACCCGGATGTCGGTCGCCTCCTCGCGCCCCGGAGTCAATGTCAATCAGCTCCTCGACGGCTCCCGACTGGACCCCCTGTCGGGCACCGCCGTGCTCAACGGCTTCCCCGTCGAACTGTCACCAAGCAAGTGACCTGGGGTTTTGCGCCTAGTCGTCGGTAGGGCGGTGATCGCCGCGATCGTCTCGCCCCGACGGTGACGGCTCCCGTCCCGGTCGGCATGGCCACGGTCGGGTTCTGCGACCCCACCCGGTTCACGGTGAACCGGGTGGGGTCGCAGCGCTGCGGCCGACCTCCTTCGTGCGAACGACCCGCAAGCGGTGCGAAGGTCACGCAACATCTCACTCCGCAAGAAGGCGGCCCCAACCTTCGCAAGAGCCATTCCCTGACAGGAAGTAGTCGGCTAGCTTCTGGCCACCCAGCTGCTCCTCACTCTTTCCCTCAGGGCAGGACTCGATGACGCGCGCCATTTCCCTGCACCACGTCAGCAAGAGATACGGGCGCGCCCAGCGTGCCGTCGACGACTTCTCCCTCGGCGTCGAGCCGGGGGAGTTCCTTGTCCTGCTCGGCCCTTCGGGCTGCGGGAAGTCGACGGTGCTGCGCATGATCGCCGGACTCGAGGACATCACCGAGGGCGAGCTGCTGCTGGACGGCGAGTACGCCAACGACATCCCGCCCCGTGAGCGGGACATGGCGATGGTGTTCCAGAATTTCGCGCTCTACCCGAGCATGACCAACCGCGAGAACATCGGCTTCCCGCTGCGCCTCGAGAACCCGCGTGCCGACCGTAACCCGCGCGTGGAGGCGACCGCGAGGATGCTCGGCATCGAGGATCTCCTGGACCGCTATCCCAGCCAGCTGTCCGGCGGCGAGCGCCAGCGCGTCGCGATGGGACGGGCGATCTCCCGGCGGCCCTCCGTCTTTCTGATGGACGAGCCGCTGTCGAACCTCGACGCCAAGCTGCGCAACCATCTCCGGGCCGAAATAGCCCAGCTCACCGCGGAGTTGGGGGTGACGACGGTCTACGTCACCCATGACCAGGCCGAGGCCATGTCGCTCGGGGACCGGGTAGCGGTGATGCGTGGCGGCGTGCTGCAGCAGGTCAGCACCCCGCGCGAGACCTACGCCCTGCCGGAGAACGTGTTCGTCGCCGCGTTCATCGGCACCCCGCGCATCAATCTGCTGCAGGCCGTCGTGCACGCGCCGCTGGACGGCCGGATGTCCATCGACCTCGGTCGGCAGCGGCTGCCGCTGCCCGAACCGCTCAGCACGGACCACCAGTTGCTCCGCATCCAGCAGGGGCGGCAGATCATCGTCGGGCTGCGCTCGGAGGCGGCACGGATCGCACCGCCGAGCCAGGCCCGCCCCGGAGAGGTCGCGCTGACCGGCATCGTCCAGCACATGGAGTACCAGGGACACGAGGCGCTCGTGCACTTCAGCACCGGCTCGACACCGGCCGTCGTCGCCGATCTGGAGTCGCCCCGGCCCAGGCAGACCGCGCGCCGCCGCAGAAACGTCGGCCCCGGTGTGCTGACCCGGATCAAGGACCGGGCGATCTCGCAGGTCGCCCGGCCTGTCGCGGTGCTCGACGCGCCGGAACCGCCCCGGGAGCGCGCGTCCGTCACCGGCGACCTTGTGGTGCGCACCGGGCCGGACCTGCGGCTGCGCACCGGGGCCCAGGTGCCGCTCCTGGTGGATGTGGCACACCTGTACGTCTTCGACCACCAGGGCCGCAGGATCTGCCCGGCTCCCTTTGACCTGCCCGGCCTGGACGTCTGATCCCCCTTCGTTCTCCTCCGCCTCCGTCCCCCCTGCATCCCCTGCGTCCTTTCCGTCCTTTCCGTCCACCTCCGCCTCCGGGCTCGCTCGCCGGGACGGCTCTGGCGCCAGAAAACTAACGGCGCTAGTTTGGGGCGGACGGTGCCGCCGAGGTGTGGAGGAAATGCGATGAAGGCTCACGACGGCATGTACATCGGCGGCAGGTGGCTGCCCGCCGCCGGGCCGGACACGATCGCCGTGGTCAACCCGGCGGACGAGCAGGTCATCGCCCATGTCCCCGCCGGTACGGCCGAGGACGTCGACGCCGCGGTGCGGGCCGCCCGCGAGGCGTTCCCGGCATGGGCGGCGACACCGCCCGCCGAGCGCGCCGCGTACCTTGAGGCGCTGCGCGACGAGCTGACCCGGCGGGCGGACGAGATGGCCGGGACCGTCACCGCCGAGCTCGGCGCACCGCCCGTGCTCGCCCAGCGGGTCCATGTGGGACTGCCCCTGCGGGTGGCCGGCTCGTACGCAGAACTGGCCGCCTCGTACTCCTTCGAGGAGAGGATCAACAATTCCACCGTCCTGCTGGAGCCGGTCGGAGTGGTCGGTGCGATCACCCCGTGGAACTACCCCCTGCACCAGATCGTGGCCAAGGTCGCCCCCGCGCTGGCGGCCGGGTGCACCATCGTGCTGAAGCCGGCCGAGGACACCCCGCTGACCGCCCAGCTCTTCGCCGACGCCGTCCATGACGCGGGGCTGCCCGCCGGTGTGTTCAACCTGGTCACGGGCCTCGGGCCGGTCGCAGGGCAGGCCCTGGCCGCACACGAAGGAGTCGATCTCGTCTCCTTCACCGGCTCCACCGCCGTCGGCAGGCAGATCGGCGCGACCGCCGGAGCAGCCATCAAGCGCGTCGCCCTGGAACTCGGCGGCAAGTCCGCCAACGTCATCCTGCCCAGCGCCGATCTGGCCAGGGCGGTGTCCCACGGCATCGCCAACGTCATGTCCAACTCCGGCCAGACCTGTAGCGCTTGGACCCGGATGCTGGTCCACAAGGACCAGTACGACGAGGCCGTGGCCCTCGCGGCGGCCGCCGCCGACCGGTTCATACCGGGCGAGCAGGTCGGCCCGCTGGTCAATGCCAAGCAGCAGCAGCGCGTCCGCGCCTACATCGAGACGGGTGTGGCCGAAGGCGCCCGCCTGGTCGCGGGCGGCCCTGACGCGCCGTTCGAGACGGGCTACTACGTCAGCCCGACCGTCTTCGCCGATGTCACCCCCGATATGACCATTGCTCAGGAGGAGATCTTCGGCCCGGTCGTCTGCCTGCTGAAGTACGAGGACGAGCAGGACGCCGTCGAGATCGCCAACGGCACGGTCTACGGTCTCGCCGGCGCCGTCTGGGCGGGCGAGGACGCCGAGGCGGCCGCCTTCGCGCGCCGCATCGACACCGGCCAGATCGACATCAACGGCGGCCGTTTCAACCACCTGGCGCCGTTCGGCGGCTACAAGCAGTCCGGCGTGGGCCGTGAGCTCGGTCCGCACGGCCTTGCCGAGTACCTTCAGACCAAGTCCCTCCAGTTCTGAGCCGGGAGTAACCCATCGTGGTCCGCGCCGCCGTCCTGCCCGCCGTCGGAGCTCCGCTGGAGATCACCGGCATCGAACTTCCCGAACCCGGCCCCGGCCAGGTGCGGGTCCGTCTCGCCGCCGCCGGGGTCTGCCACTCCGATCTGTCCCTGTCCAACGGCACCATGCGCCTGCCCGTCCCGGCCGTCCTCGGCCACGAGGGCGCCGGGACCGTCGTCTCGGCCGGCGAGGGCGTGACCCATGTCGCCCCCGGTGACGGCGTGGTCCTCAACTGGGCGCCCTCCTGCGGGAGATGTCACCACTGCTCGATCGGCGAGGTGTGGCTGTGCGCCGACGCGCTGACCGGAGCCGGCCGCGTCCACGCCGTCACCGAGGACGGCACCGAGCTCCATCCCGGCCTGAACGTCGCAGCGTTCGCCGAGGAGACCGTCGTCCCCGCCAACTGCGTCCTGCCCGTCCCGGACGGCGTCCCGCTCACCGACGCCGCGCTGCTCGGCTGCGCCGTGCTCACCGGGTACGGGGCCGTCCACCACTGTGCCCAGGTCCGCGAGGGCGAGTCGGTCGTGGTGTTCGGCGTCGGCGGGGTGGGCATGGCCACGCTCCAGTCGGCCCGTATCGCAGGCGCCGCAGCCGTCATCGCCGTCGACATCTCCCCCGAGAAGGAGGAACTCGCCCGCCGCGCCGGCGCCACCGAGTATGTCGTCGCCTCCGACCTCACCGCGAAGGAGATCCGGCGGCTCACCGATGGCCGGGGCGCGGACGTGGCCATCGAATGCGTCGGCCGGGCCGCCACCATCCGTACCGCCTGGGACTCCACCCGGCGCGGCGGCCGCACCACCGTCGTCGGCATCGGCGGCAAGGACCAGCAGGTGACGTTCAACGCCCTCGAGCTGTTCCACTGGGGCCGCACGCTGTCCGGCTGCGTCTACGGCAACTCCAACCCTGCCGAGGACCTGCCCGTGCTGGCGGAGCACATCCGCGCCGGGCGTCTGGACCTGGGCACCCTGGTGACCGAGCGGATCGGGATCGAGGACATCCCGGCCGCCTTCGACACCATGCTCGCGGGCAGGGGCGGGCGGGCGCTGGTGGTCTTCTAGCGTCCGCCGCAACCCCCGCGTACGACCCCGGCCGCCTCGCGGCCGGGGCTTCCGTGCTGTCCGGAGCCGGGTTACCGAAGGGTAATGACCTCGCAAAAACTCCTGGTGTCCAACCCGTTGACCTGCATACCCACCGGTCGGTACGGTCCCCGCAATCTCCACCCGTGGCACCCCAAGCTCCGTCCCCGCTCCCCGGAGAGTGCTTCTCATGGACACCCCCGCTCAGCTCACGGACTCCGCGTCCCCCGCTCCCACGGACCGGCACCGCAGAAAGGTCGCGACCGCCGCGGCCCTCGCCTCCGCCGTCGAGTGGTACGACTACTTCGTCTTCGGCATCGCCGCCGCTCTGGTCCTCGGCGATCTCTACTTCCCCGCAGGCAGCTCGTCGGCCGGTGTGCTGGCCGCCTTCGCCACCTTCGCCGTCGGATTCCTCGCCCGGCCCGTCGGCGGCGTCATCGCAGGCCAGCTCGGCGACAAGCACGGCCGTAAGCCCATGCTGGTCCTGGCGCTCACCTTGATGGGCATCGCCACCGCCGGCATCGGCCTCCTCCCCACGTACGAGACCATCGGCATCGCCGCACCCGTACTGCTGGTGCTGCTGCGCGTCGTCCAGGGCATCGCGGTCGGCGCCCAGTGGGGCGGCGCCATGCTCATGGCCACCGAGTACGCCCCCGAGGGCAAGCGCGGTCTGTACGGCAGCCTGGTCCAACTCGGCGTCCCGATCGGCGTCGTCACCGCGAACACCGTCTTCCTGGTGGCCGGATCGGTCACCACGGACGCGACCTTCGCGAGCTGGGGCTGGCGGGTCCCGTTCTTCGTCGGATTCCTCGTCCTCGCCCTCGCGTGGTACATCCACACCCGCGTCGAGGAGACCCCCGCGTTCCGCGAGGCCGAGCGCGCCCTGGCCGAACAGGAGAAGAGCGAGAGCGAGGCCCGCTCGCCGTTGCGCAGCATCCTGCGCAACCACCTCGGCACCGTCTTCCTGGCCGGCGGCTCGTTCGCGGTCAACACCGCGACCTTCTACATCATCATCACCGGCGTGCTCGACTACTCGACCCGCACGCTCGAGATGGAACGCAGCTCGGTTCTCGCCGTCTCGCTCGGCGTCAGCGTCACCCAGCTCGTGATGATCCCGGCCGCCGCGGCCCTCTCCGACCGCATCGGACGACTGCGCATCTATGCGGCAGGCGCCATCGGGCTGCTGGTGTGGGCCGTGCCGATGTTCCTGCTGATCGACACCGCGTCACTGGTGTGGCTGGCGGTCGGCACCTTCGTCACCAGCTGCTTCCTCAGCATCATGTACGGGCCCCAGGCGGCGCTGTTCGCCGAGCTGTTCACCGCGGAGATGCGCTACACCGGCGCCTCCCTCGGCTACCAGATCGCCGCCGTGCTCGGCGGTGGCCTGGCCCCGTTCGTCATGGTCCTGCTGCTGGAGGCGACGGGTACGTCGATGTCCGTCGCGGGCTACATCATCGGTCTTGCCGTGATCGCCCTGATCTCCATCAAGGTCCTGGCTACGCGGGCGGCCGCCCGCTGACCCGACCGGTCTCCCGCAGACTCCCGTCCCCGCCGCCCACTGACCGGCGGGGGCGGGAACGCGAGACGGCCACCCCGGCCAGACACAGCGCACCCCCGGCGAGGGTCAGCAGCCCCGGTACCTCGTCCAGCGCCAGCCACGACATCAGCACCACCAGGGCGGGCACGGCGTACGTGGTCGCGCCCATCCGCCCGGCGGTCGTACGTGCCAGGGCGTACGCCCAGGTCGTGAAGGCCAGCGCGGTCGGGAAGACGCCCAGATAGACCATGTTGAGCGTCGCCGACACCGGCGCGTCGGAGGCCTGGTCGAGCAGCTGCCCGGTGAAGGGAAGGCAGGCCGCCGCACCCACCAGACAGCCGAAGGTGGTCACCTGCAGCGCACTGCCGTGCGCGAGCGCCGGCTTCTGCGCCACCACGCCGGCCGCGTACGCCACCGCGGCCAGAAGGCACAGCAGCACCCCGATCGTGGAGGCGCTGCCCTCGCCCGACATCGACAGACCCACGGTCACGGCGCCCGCGAACGAGACCGCCATCCCCGCGAGCAGCCGCGGAGGCAGGTGCTCGCCCAGCATCCGCGCGCCGAGCAGCGCGATCAGCACCGGGCCGATGTTCACCACCATCGCGGCCGTACCGGCGTCGACCTCCTGCTCGCCCCAGTTCAGGGCGACCATGTACAGGCCGAACCAGAGCAGTCCCGAGACCGCTGTGCCGGGCCAGGCGGCCCGCGGCGGCAGTCCCTCGCGCCTGATCAGCAGGACGCAGCCGAGCACGACCGACGCGGCGAGCAGCCTGCCGAGGGCGAGCGCGCCGGGGGAGTAGGCCGCACCGGCGGTGCGGATCGACACGAAAGCGGAAGCCCACAGCACGACGGTGACGCCCGCAGCGACCAGGGCGGGCCATGGGGAAAGGTGGACGGTGCCGGCGGATTTCGTCATGGAGCGACCGTACGGTCCGGACGGTTCGGTGCTCACCGAAGTGTCCCGGGCGCGATACCCAGCAGCCGCGTCAGAGCCCGCTCTCCTTCCTCGGTCACCTTCACTGCACGCTCCGAACCGATGCGTACGCACCAGCCCGCCTCCAGCGCATGCCGGCACAACTGCGCCCCGGCGACCCCGGCCAGATGCGGGCGGCGTTCGGTCCAGTCCAGACAGCTGCGCACCAGCGGCCGTCGTCCCTTGCGCTCCAGCTCGATCCCCAACTCCTCGAACCAGGCGGCGCCCCGGCCGGTGAGTGCGAAGCCGGTGTCCTGGCTGAGCAGTCCGCGCTCGGTCATGGCCTGGGTGATCGTGATGCCGAGCCGCCCCGCGAGATGGTCGTAGCAGGTGCGCCCGCGCGCCATGGCAGTGGCGATGGTGGCCGACGTGAGGCCGGTGGGCCGCGGTGCGGGTCCGGGCGTTGCGTGGGCGGCCAGCTCCTCGACGAGATGGGCGACGCCGTGGTCGGCGAGCCGTACGTAACGGTGCCGGCCCTGGCGCTCCTCGGCGAGCAGGCCGCCACCCACGAGCTTGCCCAGGTGCTCGCTGGCGGTGGAGGGTGCGACGCCCCCGTGCCGCGCCAGCTCGCCCGCCGTCCAGGCCCGCCCGTCGAGCAGCGCGAGACAGAAGGCGGCACGGGTCTCGTCGGCGAGCAGAGCCGCGAAGGCGGCAAGGTCTTTGGGCGCCATGCTCCCAGGATCGCGCAGTCACTGTTCGGTGGTGGCCGAACCTTTCTCCCGCTCCGTCTTCTTCCGCTCCCATTTCCAGCGCCGGATCGCGGAGTCCCGGTGGTCGTGCTCGAACCCGGGACCGAGCGGTCCGACCCGTCCGGTCGCCTCCTCGGTACGCGGATCGTCCCGCAGGACGAGACCGTAGGCAGCGTTCAGGCGCGCCTGTACGTCCTCCTCGTCGAGCAGTGCCACGAGGGCGTCCGCCGCGGCGGACGTGCGGTCCGGGGACGCGGCGAGCGCCCCCGCCGTCCGCGTCCGCACCTCGGGATCCGGGTCCCGGGTCAGGGCGATCAGCGTCTGGTGGACCTCCAGCGTGAGGTCGTGACAGGTGCCGAGCCAGTAGCCGGCACCGGCGCGTACCTCGGAGTCCGGATCACGTGCCAGGCGGAGCAGGGCGGCCCGGGCCGGGGGAGTGGGGGGCGGGTACGGATTGCCCCATGTGGTGAGGAGAGCGGGCACCTCTCTCCGCACGCGGGGGTCCGGGTGGCCGACGTACCCGAGCCCGATGGACTGCATGCCCGGGTGCTCGTATCCGACGAAGGCGTCGAGGACCTTCGCGAGGACGTCGACGTCCGTCTCCTCGGCCGCCCACGCCGCGAAGAGCCTGCTCTCCTCCTTGTCGTACGAGTTCCTGTCGCTGGCCCCCGTGAGCGATCTGATCCGCAGGAAATCGAGCACGAAACGGCGATGGGCGGGGTCGGGATGGTGCCGGAAGGCCGTCACGGCCAGCCAGGTTTCCTTGCTGCGCCGCTGGCTGAGAATCCACTTGGCCGACCACCAGTCCACATGGTCCTCATCGGCGTACTTCAGACCGCGTGCCACGAGCTCCTCGACGGGCGGCAGGACGCGGAAGGCCCACTCCAGTGAGGTCAGGACGGCGCCGTGCCCGGCCCGCACGGTGAGTCCGCCGAGCGTGACCTGATCGACGTGGTGGTACTCGTCGTCCTGGACCCGGACCCTCTCGGCGGGGCCCGTGGCCCCGGTCCGGCGTCGCAGCTCCTCGGCCGCACCCGTCGCGTACCAGGTCCTGGCCAGGGTGAGGAGGCGTTCCCGGGCGGCCTCCGGCAGCCGTAGCCGGGGTTCATGCCCCAGTACGGTCGAGAAGATCGCCGGAGAACCGAGATCGACTGCCCGCAGCAACGGCGTGGTCCCGTCCGGCAGCGGCCTGTCGGGGTCCGCGCCGCCGTCCATCAGAGCTTCGGCGACCGGGTCGTCGTACGCAGCAACAGCGGTGCACAGCACCGGGAGGCCGTCCGCGTCGAGCGCGTCCGCATCGGCGCCTTCTTCGAGCAGGGCCCGTACCGCATCGGCGTCCCCGCGCCGCACCGCCGCTATGAGCTCTGTGTCTCCCACTTCCCCCGTGCCCCCGCCTCGTACTGCATCGTCAGTCCGTCGAGCAGCGCCCGCAGCCCCGTCTCGAACGCGCCCTCGTCGACCTTCTCCTGACGCTCAGCCAGCAGATGCGCCTGGCCGAGGTGAGGGTAGTCGGCCGGGTCGTAGGCGGTCGCGTCATTTACGAAGCCGCGGGCGAAGGAGCCGAGTGCCGAGCCCGTGATGAAGTACCGCATCAGCGCGCCGATGTACGTGGCCTGGGCGGGCGGCCAGCCCGCCCTGACCATCGCGCCGAAGACCGCGTCGGCCACTCGCAGACCCGCCGGGCGGCGGCCGGGGCCCTGGGCGAGGACGGGGACGATGTGCGGGTGGTCGGCCAGTGCCGCCCGGTAGGAGACGGCCCAGTCGTGCAGTGCGGTGCGCCAGTCGCGGCCGTCGTGCTCGTCGAACATCGACAGATCGACCTGGGCGCTGACCGCGTCCGCGACGGCGTCGAGGATCTCGTCCTTGTTGCGGAAGTGGTTGTAGAGGGAGGGCCCGCTCACTCCGAGCTCCGCCGCGAGCCGCCGGGTCGACACGGCCTCCAGACCCTCCGCATCGACGAGCGCGCCCGCCGCGTCGACGATGCGGTCTCGGCTGAGGAGGGGCTTGCGCGGTCGGGCCATGCGGCACATAGTAGGGCCTGCCGAAGAGAAACTAGCGGTGGTAGTTAAAAGTGGGAGTGGGTCGTATGAACCTGGAGCTCAGTGAGGAGCAGTCGGCTGTCCGCCGGCTGGCCCGGGACTTCGTCGACCGTGAGATCGCGCCGCACGCCGCCGAGTGGGACCGCGCCGAGAGCGTCGACCGTTCGATCGTGAAGAAGCTCGGGGCCCTCGGGTTCCTCGGACTCACCGTCGACGAGGAGTACGGCGGCTCGGGCGGCGACCACCTCGCGTACTGCCTGGTCACCGAGGAACTCGGCCGCGGTGACTCCGCGGTCCGCGGCATCGTCTCCGTGTCGCTGGGACTGGTGGCCAAGACCATCGCCGCCCACGGCAGCGAGGAGCACAAGCGCCACTGGCTGCCCCGGCTCACCTCCGGCGAGGCGCTCGGCTGCTTCGGGCTCACCGAACCGGGCACCGGCTCCGACGCCGGAAGCCTGAGCACCAGGGCCGTGCGCGACGGCGACGCATTCGTCGTCAACGGCTCCAAGATGTTCATCACCAACGGCACCTGGGCCGATGTCGTGCTGCTCTTCGCGCGGACCGACGACACCCCCGGTCACAAGGGCATCTCCGCCTTCCTGGTGCCCACGAGCGCCCCCGGACTCACCCGCCGCACCATTCACGGCAAGCTGGGCCTGCGCGGCCAGGCCACCGCCGAACTGGTCCTCGAGGACGTCCGTGTCCCGGCGTCCGCAATGCTGGGACCCGAGGGCAAGGGCTTCTCGATCGCCATGTCCGCCCTCGCCAAGGGCCGGATGTCGGTGGCGGCCGGCTGCGTCGGCATCGCCCAGGCGGCCCTGGACGCGGCCGTCGGCTATGCGGGCGAGCGCGAGCAGTTCGGCAGGTCCATCGCCCACTACCAGCTCGTCCAGGAGCTGCTCAGCGACATCGCGGTGGACGTGGACGCGGCCCGGCTGCTCACCTGGCGGGTCGCCGACCTGATCGACCGTGGTGAGGACTTCGCCACCGCTGCCTCCCAGGCGAAGCTGTTCGCCTCCGAGGCGGCCGTGCGCTGCGCCAACAACGCCCTGCAGGTCTTCGGCGGCTACGGCTACACGGACGAGTTCCCGGTGGGCAAGCTGCTGCGCGACGCCCGGGTGATGACGCTGTACGAGGGCACCAGCCAGATCCAGAAGCTGATCATCGGCCGGGCCCTTACCGGGGTGTCCGCGTTCTGAGCCCCGCGATGAGTACCACGGTGAGTACGAGCGCCCATACCGGCCGGTGCCGCATCCCGCGAAGCTGTGCTCATGAGTGAGACACCGGTCAAGCAGCAGAACACAGCGGCGTACTACGGCCAGGCCGTCGCCTCCTTCGCCGTCGCGCTCGGAGCCGTCGCCCTCGGGGTCTTCAACCTGGAGGCCGACGCATGGGTGCGTGCCTTCCTCGGTATTGCCGTCCTCTACCTCACGACGTCGGCCTTCACCCTCGCCAAGGTGGTCAGGGACCGGCAGGAGGCCGGGCAGATCGTCAGTCGCGTCGACCAGGCGCGGCTGGAGAAGCTGCTCGCCGAGCACGACCCGTTCCAGAAGCTGTAGGAAGATCTAAGCGCTCGCTCACCCTCGGGGTATGGTGTTCGTCCTGCCACGGAAGGGGCGAGCGATGAGTGCGGCGGACCTGACGCCCGACGAGGAAAAGCCATGGGACGAGGTCACCCCTGACGCTGCCCGAAAACTGCTCGTCGCCGCCGTCGAGGCGTTCGCCGAGCGGGGCTACCACGCGACCACGACCCGGGACATCGCCGGCCGCGCCGGAATGAGCCCTGCCGCGCTCTACATCCACTACAAGACCAAGGAAGAACTGCTCCACCGGATCAGCCGGATCGGGCACGACAAGGCCCTGGAGATTCTCGAGGCCGCGTACGAGGGCGAGGGCACGCCGACCGAGCGTCTCGCCGACGCCGTGCGCTCCTTCGTCCGCTGGCACGCGGGGCGGCACACGACCGCGCGGGTGGTCCAGTACGAACTCGACGCGCTCGGTGACGCCCACCGCACCGAGATCATGGAGCTGCGCCGGCAGAGCGACGCCGTGGTGCGCCGCATCCTGAACGAGGGCGTCGAGGCAGGGGAGTTCGACGTGCCCGACGTCCCCGGCACCACCGTCGCCGTGCTCTCGCTCTGCATCGACGTGGCGCGCTGGTTCAACGTCGCCGGCCGTCGCACGCCCGACGAGGTCGGCGCGCTCTACGCCGACCTCGTCCTGCGCATGGTGAGCGCTCAGAAGAAGTAGCGCGACACGGACTCCGCGACGCACACCGGCTTGTCGCCGCCCTCGCGCTCGACCGTGACGAGCGCGGTCACCTGCACGCCGCCGCCCGCGTCCTCGACGTTCTGCAGCACCGCGGTGGCGCGCAGCCGTGAGCCCACGGGCACGGGGGCGGGGAAGCGCACCTTGTTGGCGCCGTAGTTGATGCCCATCTTCATGCCCTCGACCCGCAGCACCTGCGGCACCAGGGCCGGCAGCAGCGACAGCGTCAGATAGCCATGGGCGATCGTCGTGCCGAAGGGGCCGCTCGCCGCCCGCTCCGGATCGACATGGATCCACTGGTGGTCCCCGGTGGCGTCGGCGAACAGATCGATCCGCTTCTGGTCGACCTCCAGCCAGTCGCTGTACCCCAGCTGCTCGCCGACCCCGGCCCGCAGCTCGTCGGCGGAGGTGAAGATCCTCGGCTCTGCCATGTCCCTGGTCCCTGCCTCTCAGGCGTTTCGACGCTCCTGTCTAAGCGCTTGCTCAGCATGGTTCGACGGGCGCCCTCCTGTCAACGGACCACCCAGTAGGCTTCGAGGAGTGCCACAGATTCCCGAGAAGATCCACGAGCTCACGGTCGGGCAGCTCTCCGCGCGCAGCGGGGCCGCCGTGTCGGCCCTGCACTTCTACGAGTCCAAGGGCCTCATCAGCAGCCGCAGGACCAGCGGCAATCAGCGCCGCTACAGCAGGGACGCGCTGCGCCGTGTCGCCTTCGTACGCGCCGCCCAGCGGGTCGGCATCCCGCTCGCCACGATCCGCGACGCTCTCGCCGAACTGCCCGAGGAGCGCACGCCCGACCGCCAGGACTGGGCGCGGCTCTCCGAGGCGTGGCGGAGCGAACTCGACGAACGGATCAGGCAGCTCGGCCGGCTCCGTGACCATCTGACCGACTGCATCGGGTGCGGCTGTCTCTCGCTGGAGACCTGCGTCCTGTCCAACCCGGACGACATCTTCGGTGAGCGCCTGACGGGTTCGCGGCTGCTGCCGGAGCGCGGGCGGGCCGGGAATCGCGAATCCTGAGGCGCACGCGGGCACGCCGGTGGGCCCGGTCCGTGCGGACCGGGCCCACGGTCAGTGTACGGATCACTCGTACTCCGTACCGCCCTTGCGGGTCAGATACGCCGGGCTGACCGCCTTGGCGATCGCCCGGCCGCCGACGACCGGGCTGTAGCGCTCCACAGCCGGGCGGATCACCACACCCTCGCGCAGATGCAGCTCGCGGCCGGACACGGTCTCGCGGCCGCTCGCGAGCTCGAGCACCTTGCCGATGTCGTACGGGCCCTCGTACAGCCGTGGCACCAGCGGGAGTTCACCCCCGAGGACCTCGGCCGCGTCCAGCCACCGGACCTGGCCGTCGATCTCGGCCGACACGTCGAACACGGCGTAGCCCAGGCTTTCCTCGGCACGTGCGTTCGCCCCGTACGCCAGGTCCTGGACGCCCGCGCCGTACACCTCCCCGAAGACACCGACCCGGCTCGCCCCCAGCTTCTCGGCGAGCCGCGCCGCGACCGCCGGTACGTCCGCGCCCAGCACCGCGCGCCAGTACAGGTTGCGCGGGTCCTCTTGCAGCGCGAGCCCCTTGGCGCCGAATCCCTTCGACGAGACCTGCACCGAGCCGCCGTCGGCGACGCTGTAGGTCATCAGGCAGGCCGTGCCGTGCAGCTTCTCGGTGAGCACCACCGGCTCGCCCGGTTCGAAGATCGCCGGGTAGCGCTGGATGTTCTCGATGTCGACCCACGGCAGCAGTTCGGGCGCACGCTCCACGTCCCCGGACATGGTGGGCGGGATCGGCGGCGACCACTTGGTGATCGACAGCCGCTCCGCGAAGTCCTCACCGTCGGCCGCCGCCCGCGCCATGTCGACGTCCGCGAGCGCCCGCGGCCGGCACACGATGCCCTGCGACAGCTCACCCCGCAGCCGCACCGCCTTGACCCGGTCGGAAGACTTGCCGGCGAGTCGTCCCGTCAGCCCCAGCTCCTCGACCAACTCCGCAGGAAGCACGGCCTGTTCCGGGATGTAGACGGCGAAGTCACCACTGCGGTAGGCGCCCTTGGCGACCACGGCTCGGTACAGACCGACCTGGGCCAGCTCGAGCGCATCGGCGTTGGGATGCTCATGGACGGTCAGCAGTTCGGCGGTGACGCGCAGCGTCGACATGTCAGGCTCCTCGGTCGTGGTGCATCACGGCCAACTGTCGCGTGCCGAATCCCTTTGAGCCATCGAATTTGTCTCCGGTGACGTCCGCCCGCTTCGGGCCGAAACCACACGCCACTTCGGCCGGGCGGCGCCACCCGCCGCCGGCCACTCGCCACCGGAGCGGTCCCGGGCCCCCGGCCCGGGACCGTACGCCTCACGCCACGGAGGCCAGCTCCCGGCGTCCCGCCCGCTTGGCGGCGGCCACGGCATCGGATGTCAGGACCGGCTGCGGTACCACGATGCCGCAGCCGGTGCAGACCGGCCCGAACCACGGTTCGTGCTCCAGGTCCTGACGCCACACGATGTACGTGGTCGTGCACACCGGGCACGCGGTACCGGGCTCGTCCTCCAGGGCGGCGATCAGCCTGCGCAGCACCTCACCGAGCGGCGCGGAGGGGTGGGCCTGTGGGGTGTCGCAGCGTGCGACGCCGTTTCCGCCCCAGGTCCGCCGGTGCCAGTCGTCGATGTGTCCGGGCCGCCGAAGCCCCTCGTGCTTCTCCCGTTTGCGGCGGTCCGCGAAGTTCTCCTCGTACGCGAGCCACACGGCCCGCGCCTCTTCCAGCTCCTCGAGCGCGGCCACCAGCCGCGCCGGATCGGGGGCCCTGTCCTCGGGTTCGATCCTGTGCCTTGCGCACAGGTGGTCCCAGGTCGCCCGGTGCCCATAAGGCGCAAACCGCTCCAGGCACTTGCGCAGTGAGTAGCGCCGTAGCGCCAGATCACACCGCGCATCGCGCACCTGTCTCGCAAGACTCCGGAAACCGGCCATCGCACTGCCACCTCCGTCGCTGGTACATCGGCGTCGTTGAATGGACGTACGGGTGCCCGATCCGGCTCCATCGAAAATCCGATGGAGCCCATCAGTCGGGCAGCTGTCCTGAACTCATCCGTTCCGCGCGCGTACCCGTGCGGCAGGATCGAGACACCAGTCGAGGACCGACGGCCAGGGTCCGTAGCCCGCGTCCAGGTCCAGATGGGCGCCGCCGGGTACGACGTCGGTGGCGAGACCGAGCGGCCGGCCGTACTGCTCGGCCGCGCCGCCCGGGCAGTACGGGTCGTCGTCCCCGGCCACCAGCCGTGTGCTGCCCGCGGCGGCGCCGACCTGCGCCCGGGTGGCACGGGGCCCGCCGAAGCCGGCGACTTCCTCGTACCCGGCGATCACCTCGCCGGACGGCGGTGCGACCAGCAGCACCCGGTCGGCCCGGACGCCTCCGCGCGCAACCGCGTGCAGCCACAGAAGAACGGCCAGACTGTGACAGATCACCACTCGCTCGCGTGCCCGGGTGTCCCGCTGGGCTTCGAGGAGGGTGCCCAGCCGGCCGAGCCACGCCTGAAGGTCCGGACGGTCGGGGTCCGGAAGCTGCGGGTAGGTCACGTGGTGGCCGCGGCCTGTCAGTTCGCCCGCCAGCCAGTGCTGCCAGTGGCCCGCCGGGCGCCGGTTCTGCCAGCCGTGCAGGATCAGGAAGGCGCGTGGAGCCGAGTGCATGGCCGGGGACGTGGTCGATGCCGCGGCCGTGGCCGGGGACGTGCTCGTCGGTCTGGTCGTCTTCATGGTCACGGTTGCGATCCTCGGCCCCTCCATTCGCCAGGTCCAGTTAATGTTTCTGGATGGAACAGATAAGCGCGGCCTTCAGTATTGATCTGCGCCGTCTCGGCGCCCTGCGTGAGCTGGACCGCCGGGGCAGTCTGGTCAGGACCGCGCAGGCTCTGCATCTCACGCCCTCCGCGGTGTCGCAGCAACTGGCGGCGCTCTCCCGGGAGCTGGGCGTGCCGCTGATCGAGCGGCAGGGGCGCGGTGTCCGGCTCACCGGACAGGCACGGATCGTGCTGCAGCATGCGGATGTCATCGCCGCGCAGCTGGAACGGGTACGCGCCGACCTCGCGGCGTGGGGCCACGGACGGCGCGGTGAGGTGACCGTCGGGGCCTTCTCCAGCGCTGTCTCGGGGCTGCTGCCCGCCGCCCTCACCGCCTTGGCGCACGCACGCCCCGACATCGGCATCGCGGTGGTGGAGGCCGAACCGCCGGACCTGTTCACCCGGCTCGACGCGGGCGAGATCGACGTGGCCGTCGCCGTGGACTTCGCCGAGGCGCCCGCGTTCACCGACCGCCGCTACATGCGGACCGACCTGCTCGCCGACATCCTCGATGTGGCGCTGCCCGTAGGGCATCGCCTCGCTGCTTCGGACCGGGTTCCGCTGCGGGAGCTCGCCGGCGACCCGTGGATCGTCGGGGACGCGCGGAGTTGCTGCGGCGCGGTGACCCGATCCGTCTGCGCGGCCGGCGGCTTCACCCCGGAGATCCGTCACGCCGTCAACGACTGGCAGGCACTCGCCTGCCTCGTCGAGGCAGGGGCAGGTGTCGCGCTGGTGCCCCGCCTGGTGCAGCCGCTCCACCGCCCCGGCCTGGTGCTGCGGGCGCCCACCGGGGAAGCGCCCGTCCGTCATGTCTTCGCCGCGGTCCGGGCGGGCGCCGAGCACGATCCGGTGCTGACAGCGGTCCTTCAGCACCTGCGCACGGCCGCCGCTCCCGCGCCTGTGGCGATACGGAAAGGCTGACGCATCTCGCGGCCCACGGCCGACGGGCGCACATCATCGCCCGATGCGGCCCGCGGCCAGCACCACCCGCGCCAGCTCCTCGTGGCAGATGTCGCTGTGCGCGCCCGACGGCGGCCCCCCGCGCCGCACCACGGAGGCGGCGTCCACGCTCACACAGCCCGTGTGGGGCAGCCCGTCGCGCAGCGCCTCCTCCAGCGTCAGCCGCCGCGCCCCGGCAACGGCCTGTATGCCGTCGTGGCCCATGGCCCACCACCGCCGGTCGAGCCCCACCGCGGTCGCCGAGTCGCCGGCCAGGCTGGAGGCGAGCGGATAGATCACCCCCAGGGCGCTGTCATGCCGTGAGTAGCATGCGACCACCGGCCCGTCGACCCGGTTCTGGAGCGCGGCGAGCGCACCCGTGCTGTGCGGCGCGTGCGGCAGGCTCGTCGCGAACGCGTAGTGCGAGAAAGCTCCCTGAAGCAGCGTCACCGATTTCACGTTGTGCGCGCCTTCGGGCAGCCCGCGCAGGGCGAAGGCGACCAGCCGCGCCCCCTGGCTGTGCCCCACCAGATGCACCCGCAGCCCGGGGGAGGATCGGGAGAGCCGGCCGAGCAGGGGGCCGAGGCCCAGCTCGCCGACCGTGCCGGCCCGCCGCTTCATCGCGTAGTACGTCGTCTGCCGCAGCAGCTCCTTGGCGCCCTTCCAGGCCCCCGTCACTCCGCCGCCGAGCCGGCTGCCGAAGCCGCCGATGCCACCGAGGCCCAATGACGGCGACTGGGCATCGAGGGCAGCCGCGAACCGTATGCACAGGGTGAGCGGGTCCTCGAACAGGACCGCCGGCGGGCTCTGCTCGTCGTGCGGCAGATCGTCGGCGAAGCACGCTTCGAGTCCTCCGGCCGGAACCGCCGCCAACTCGCGGGCCAGCGAACCGAATTCGGCGAACGCAGTCCGAGAGTCAGGCTGCTCGTCCAGAAGCACGGTCAGCCGGTCCAGCGTTGTCCGGTGTCCCGGGAACAGCCCGGCGAGCACGTCCCGCGTCGTCTTGTCCAGGCCCGGCCACGCTCCGGGCGCCACCCCCGGCCCCGGCGGCAGGGCCACCGCCGCGGCCGACGGCTCGAAGTCGGGGATCGGCTCGTCCGTGAACCGCATCGAGGGCCAGACGATCCCCGCGTACCCGAGCCGCACTCCCGGCCTGCCGGCCAGCAGCCGCGGGAAGGGCGCGAAGAACGCCGAGTACAACCGGGCGGCGACAGAAGGTGAGTTGTTCCAGCCGTGCGCGAACATCACCAGATCGGTGACATCCAGCCCCCGCAGCCCGTCAGGCGCGCCGCCGCGCATATCGCCGTCCGCGTCGAAGGTGATCTCCCGATACGGTTCCACGCCCGTCACCGCCATGACCGGCCCCCTCCCCAGCGCGCTCTGCCGCAGCAACAGCATGCTGCGCAAGGGAAGAAACGGCCATACCTCGCGAAGCCCCGATACGGTCCACCAAGGTGCGTATGCCGATCTCCGTCCGCAACGGCGGGCAGGTGGCGCGGAGCTCTTCGCCGAAGGCGACGACGCCGCGCGGCCGCCGGCCCGGACGACGTGCCGTGCCCAGGTGGCGGGCCGGCCCGATCCGCGCGTCATGACCTCACCGGTGGCGGAGGTACTCCCGTCGCATCGCCCGGAACGCTGCCAGCTCGTCCTGCCATGCCCCGACCACCTCGTCGGTGCCGGCGCCCGCGTCGATCAGCGTGCGGACCTTCGCCGAACCGGTCAGCTTGTCGATCCAGTTGTCCGCACGCCAGGCGAAGCCGCTCCAGCTGCGCCTGGCGGTCACCAGCAACCCGATGCCGGTGCGCACCGGGTCGTACGACTCCCGGTCGTGGACGTGCAGTTGGACGCCGCCGATCGTCTTGCCCTGCCACTTGGAGAACGTCGGGGCGAAGTACGCCTCCCGGAAGCGCACCCCCGGCAGGCCGAGTGCATTCGCGGCCTCGGCCCAGGCAGGCCCGATGCCTTCGGCGCCCAGCAGTTCGAACGGCCGGGTCGTGCCCCGCCCCTCGGAGAGATTGGTGCCCTCGAACAGGCAGGTGCCCGAGTAGACCAGCGCTGTTTCGGGGGTCGGCATGTTGGGGCTCGGAGGGACCCAGGGCAGTCCCGTGCTGTCGTAGAAGTCGGTTCGCCGCCAGCCCGTCATGGCGATGGTCTCCAGCTCCACGGGCCGGGTCAGGAACTCCCCGTTGAACAGCAGCGCCAGCTCCACGACCGTCATCCCGTGCGCCTGCGAAATCGGCTCGCGGCCCACGAAGGTCGCGAACGCCTTGTCCAGCACCGGGCCGAGGGCTGCCCGGCCCGTCACCGGGTTGGGGCGGTCGAGCACGACGAAGCGCTTGCCCGCGAGCTCGGCCGCCTGCATGCAGTCGAAGAGCGTCCAGATGTACGTGTAGAAGCGGGCTCCGACGTCCTGGATGTCGAAGACGACGGTGTCCACTCCCGAGGCGGTGAAGATGTCGGCGAGCGGCTGCCCGCTCTTGAGATACGTGTCGTAGACCGGCAGTCCGGTCGCCGGGTCGTCGTAGCGGCCCTCGGAGCCGCCCGCCTGCGCCGTGCCGCGGAAGCCGTGCTCGGGGCCGAAGACGGCCAGCAGGTTCACCCGGTCGTCGGCGTGCATGACATCCACGATGTGCCGTACGTCCCGGGTGATGCCCGTCGGATTGGTGACCACGCCGACCCGTTCGCCGGCGAGGGCCGCATAGCCGCCGGCGGCCAGCCGTTCGAAGCCGGTACGGATCCGGTGCCGGTCCTGGTGGGCCGCCGCCACGGGCGCGGCGCCTGCCGTCGCGGCAAGCGCTCCCACCACGCTGCCTGCGGCCAGCAAACCCCGTCTGGACAAGCTCATCGAGCCACCTCCGTGATCGCCGTCTGTCATGGGCACGCACGCTACGCGCTCCTTCATGCCCCTGGGGAGCGCTGTGAACGCGCTTTCTTCTCAGGTTCGCCCGGACCGACGCAGGGGCCTCTTCCCCAGCAACATACCGACTGGTTAGTCTGCTCCTGGACAGGTGCGGACGGACGGCCCGGACGGTCGCCGCCGACGGTCGACGCGCAGGAAGGCGGAACTTGATGAGTACCGTGCAGGGTGCGGGAGTTGTGGTCACGGGCGCCGGCGGTGGCATCGGCGCCGCGCTGGCCCGCAGGTTCGCCGCCGAGGGTGCCCGGGTCGTGGTCAACGACATCGATTCCGGCAGGGCCAAGGAGGTCGCGGACGAGATCGGCGGACACGCCGTGCCCGGCGACGCCTCGCAGATCGTGGACGAGGCGCGCGACGCACTCGACGGCGTCGTCGACATCTACTGCGCCAACGCCGGCCTCGGCTCGCCCGGTGACGTGTTCGCCGACGAGGACGTCTGGGCCTCGGCCTGGGACGTCAACGTGATGGCACACGTACGCGCGAGCCGGGCGCTGCTGCCCGACTGGCTGGAGCGCGGCAGTGGCCGCTTCGTGTCCACCGTGTCCGCCGCCGGCCTGCTCACCATGATCGGCGCCGCCCCGTACAGCGTCACCAAGCACGGCGTGCTGGCCTATGCGGAGTGGCTCTCGCTCACCTACCGCCACCGCGGCATCAAGGTGCACGCGATCTGCCCGCAGGGCGTGCGCACCGACATGCTCGCCGCGACCGGATCGGCCGGCGACCTCGTCCTCCAGCCGACCGCGATCGAACCCGAGGACGTGGCCGAAGCACTCTTCGACGCGATGGCCGCCGACCGCTTCCTGGTGCTGCCGCACCCCGAGGTCGCCGGCTACTACCAGGCGCGCGCCACCGAACCGGACCGCTGGCTGACCAACATGAACCACCTCCAGCAGAAGTGGGAGGAGATGAGGCGCCGGTGAGCTCCGTCCACTCGGTCGCGCGAGCGCCCGCGCACTGCGCCCCCGCCTCCTTCGAGCGGCGGCCTGCCTGCCCCGAGGACATGCTTCTCGCGCACCTGTCCGCGCGCGAGGCGGCCGTCGTCGGTGTCCCGGCCAACTGCTGTGCGCAGACCTTCACGGCGTATGCCGGCACCCGGCCGGTAGCCGTCGTGGAGCCTGCGCGCTCCTGCGCGTACTGTGCCGAGCAGCCGGCCGCCCGTACAAATCCACGGCAAGGGGAGATCCTGCCCGATCTGCCGGAGGCGACGAGTGGGAAGATCCTCGGACGGGAACCGCGTTCGCGGCTGTAAAACTCTTCAACAGGCGCAGAACTTTTCAAGGCACATGAGGAAACGAGCGAAAGGCGGGTGGCGGCAATGGCCAGGACGACGGACGGGGACGGCACCCCCGTCCCGCAGAGGCTGCTGGCCGCCGCCACCCGGCTGTTCGCGGAGCGCGGCTACGACCGTACGTCGGTGCAGGAGATCGTCGAGGCGGCCGGCGTCACCAAAGGCGCTCTGTACCACTACTTCGGCTCCAAGGAGGACCTCCTCCAGGAGGTCTACGCCCGCGTGCTGCGCGTCCAGCAGGAGCGGCTCGACGCCTACGCGGACGCCGACGAGCCCATCGAGGTACGGCTGCGCGCCGCGGCCGCGGACGTCGTCGTGACGACGATCGACAACCTGGACGACGCCGCGATCTTCTTCCGCTCCATGCACCATCTGAGCCCGGAGAAGCACAAGCAGGTGCGCGCCGAGCGCCGTCGCTACCACGAGCGCTTCCGTGCGCTGGTGGAGGAGGGGCAGCAGAGCGGGGTCTTCTCCTCGGCCACCCCCGCCGACCTCGTGGTGGACTACCACTTCGGCTCCGTCCACCACCTGTCGACCTGGTACCGCCCTGACGGCCCGATGACCAAGCAGCAGGTCGCCGACCACCTCGCCGACCTGCTGCTCCGCGCGCTGCGCCCGTAGGCGAAGCCGTCCGTTCGACCAAGGGCGGTACGCGATCCACCATGGAGTCATGGATCGCGTACCGCCCTTGTGGTCTGCGGCCTACGGCTCACGTCGGCCGTCCGTGCGGCTCCTGGCGAGGCTCGTGGTCAGAGCGGGCGAACTGGTCCGCGAGCTCGCACGCGCGGACCACACGCCCTCCGGCGGGTACTAGGCCCTGACCGGCTGTCTTTCCCTGGCGGGCAGGGCTGCCGGTCAGGGCACCAGGACAGTGCGGCCCGGCAGCCGCGCGCCGCGGCTACACGTACTTCTTCAGCTCGCGCCGGGCCAGCGAACGCTGGTGCACCTCGTCCGGGCCGTCGGCCAGCATGAGCGTGCGCGCGCCGGCCCACAGCTCGGCAAGCGGGAAGTCCTGGCTGACACCGCCCGCGCCGTGCACCTGCACCGCCTTGTCGAGGATGCCCACGACCGCACGCGGCGTGGCGATCTTGATGGCCTGGATCTCGGTGTGTGCGCCCCGGTTGCCGACCGTGTCCATCAGCCAGGCGGTCTTGAGCACGAGCAGCCGCAGCTGCTCCACGGTGACGCGGGCATCCGCGATCCAGTTCTGCACCACACCCTGCTGGGCGATCGCCTTGCCGAAGGCCTCCCGGGACACGGCCCGCCGGCACATCAGCTCGATCGCGCGCTCGGCCATGCCGATCAGGCGCATGCAGTGGTGGATACGGCCCGGTCCGAGGCGCGCCTGGGCGATGGCGAAGCCTCCGCCCTCCTCGCCGATCAGGTTCGACGCGGGCACCCGCACATCGGTGAAGACGACCTCGGCGTGGCCGCCGTGGGCATGGTCCTCGTAGCCGTACACCTGCATGGCGCGGCGCACCTCGAGCCCCGGTGTGTCGCGGGGCACGAGGATCATCGACTGCTGGCGTCGCACGTCGGCCTCGGGGTCCGTCTTGCCCATGACGATGAAGATCCGACAGTCCGGGTTCATCGCGCCGGAGATGTACCACTTGCGGCCGTTGATGATGTAGTCGTCGCCGTCGCGCTCGATCCGGGTGCGGATGTTGGTGGCGTCGGACGAGGCGACCTCGGGCTCGGTCATCGCGAACGCCGAACGGATCTCACCCGCGAGCAGCGGCTCCAGCCACTGCTTCTTCTGCTCGTCGGTGCCGAACTGCGCCAGCACCTCCATGTTTCCGGTGTCCGGGGCCGCGCAGTTCAGCGCGGTCGGGGCCAGGTGAGGGCTGCGGCCGGTGATCTCGGCGAGCGGCGCGTACTGGAGGTTCGTCAGTCCGGCGCCGTGCTCGGCGTCGGGGAGGAAGAGGTTCCACAGGCCCTGCCTGCGCGCCTCGGCCTTGAGCTCGTCGAAGATCGCCGGGGTGTCCCACGGCGAGGCGAGCTGTGCGCGCTGCTCGTGCTCGATCGGCTCGGCGGGGTAGACGTACTCGTCCATGAACGCGAGCAGCCTCGCCCGGAGTTCTTCGGTGCGCGCGTCGAATGCGAAGTCCATGAGGAACTCAGCCTTCCTGGAGGGTGGTGAGGCCGTGCTCGATGAAGACGGGGACGAGATCCCCGATCCGGTCGAAGCCGGCGCCGACGGTCTGGCCGAGTGTGTAGCGGTAGTGGATGCCCTCGAGGATCACGGCGAGCTTGAACCAGGCGAAGGCCGTGTACCAGGAGATGGCGGAGGTGTCCCGGCCGGAGCGCTCGGCGTACCGCTCGATCAACTCGGCCGCTGCCGGATGCCCCGCCGCCGTGGCGGTCGTGCTGATCGGGGAGCCGGGCAGGTCGATCGGCCGGCTGTACATCGCCAGCAGGCCGAGGTCGGTCAGTGGATCGCCGAGGGTGGACATCTCCCAGTCGAGTACGGCCTTGATCCGGTCGTCGCCGCCGATCAGGACGTTGTCGAGGCGGTAGTCGCCGTGGATGACGCTGGGCGCGGCGGAGTCGGGCAGCGCGCGCCCGAGCGCGGCGTGCAGTTCGTCGATGCCCCCGAGCTCGCGGTTGCGTGAGGCGTCCAGCTGCTTGCCCCAGCGCCGCAGCTGCCGGTCGAGGAAGCCCTCGGGCCGGCCGAAGTCCGCGAGTCCGACCGACTCGGGGTCGACGGCGTGCAGGTCGACGAGGGTGTCGACGAGAGAGAGCACCGCCTCCCGGGTGCGCTCCGGGCCGAGCGGTGCGAGCTGCTCGGCCGTGCGGTACGGGGTGCCGTCCACGAACTCCATGACGTAGAACGGCGAACCGAGGACCGACTCGTCCTCGCAGAGCAGGACCGGCGTGGGCACCGGCACCGCGGTGCCGTGCAGCGCCGTGATCACCCGGTGCTCGCGCTTCATGTCGTGCGCGGTCGCCAGTACATGGCCGAGCGGCGGGCGGCGTACGACCCAGCGGCCGGCGCCGTCGGTGACGGTGTACGTGAGGTTGGAGCGGCCGCCCTGGATCAACTGTGCGCGGAGCGGTCCGCCCACCAGCCCCGGGCGCTCGCGGTCGAGACAGCTGCGCAGCTTCTCGAGGTCGAGGCCTGGTGGGGGTACCTCCCGCGCCGAAGGCTGCGGGGGAGGGGATGAGCTCATGATGCGCACCTCCGGGGTGGTCATGGGGAACGCGTTCATGATGACCGACCAGTCGGTATGTCGTCCAGTGCGGCGCCCCGACCGATACGTGGATCACACACCGGATGCCGAGGGCGGGGCGCGGAGACCGGCGCCGAAAAGCGGCCCGGGTGGCGCGGAAAGGCGCCCGGACGGCACGGCGGAAAAGCCGACCGGCAATGGGGATCGGGGTTCCGGTGGTGGCGAACGCCCAGGTCGGTGGAGGGCGCGTGCTCATCGGTGGGTGGCCTGACCCGGGCCGGCGCGGCGTGCGGTCAGGCGTGACAGGCCACCGGCACCCCGCCGTTCATTCTCGCCATGTCCGCGAACACCATGGCCGGATCCAGCGGGGAGCCCTCCGGCTGTCCGTCCAGCTCCGCGTACGCCCGGTGCAGGTTCGCCACCAGCCGCTCGCTCTCGCGCAGGGCCGCGAAGGGTCCGAGGTCCGCCTCGGCCGCGGTCTCCAGCGGGGTCCGTCCCTTCGCGCGCCCCTCATCGGCCAGGGCGAGCACGAAGCGCAGATAGCGCTCGGTCGCGTCGTACGCGGACGGATCGGTGAGCGGGCCGTGGCCCGGCACCACCGTCGTGGCGTCGAGCGAGCGCAGCACGTCCAGGGCCCGCAGTGATCCGGCGAGCGAGCCCATGGGGATGAACGGTGTCCCACCCTGGAAGATCAGGTCACCCGTGAAGACCACGCCCTGCTGCGGCAGATGCACCACCGTGTCCCCCGGCGTGTGGGCGACACCGCCGGGGTGGATGAGCCGCACCTCGATCTCCCCGACGTGGACGGTCATCCGGTCGTTGTACGTCAGGGTCGGTGCGGCGATCCGGATGTCGCCGAAGTCGTTCTCGGGCCACATCAGATGCAGTTGGTGTCCGGCCGCGAGCTGCTCGCTGCGGCACGCGTCGTGCCCGATCACCACCGCCTCGGGCAGGAACAGCCCGTTGCCGTACGTGTGATCGCCGTGGTGGTGGGTGTTGACGAGGATGCGGGGGAGTGGGGCGCCGGTCGCGAGGAGCGCCTCGCGCAGGGCCGTGGTCCGGCGCTCGGTGGCCGTCGTGTCGACCAGCAGGGTGGTGCCCCCGTCGCTGACGAAACCCGCGTTGTTCAGGCACCAGCCGCCGTCGGGCTGGACATAGGCATGCACTCCGGGCGCGAGCGGGACGGTGTACGGATCCTTGGCAGGCAACGGGGCTCCCCCGAGTCGATGGCGAACAGTCGCTCAGAGCCTGCCAGTTGGCGCCGACCCGGGGAAGTCGGGCCCGCGGCGGACGCGGTTCGGCGGCCCGCGCCGATCAGTGGTCGTCCCAGTGCCCGTCGTGCTGCGCATGCCGGTGGCCGTCGTGGATGTAGTCGACATGGTCGCCGTGGGCCACGGCCGGGTGCCCGCACCCGGATCCGTGCTCATGGACGTGTCCACTGTGCGAGATGTGCTCGCCCGGCTCGCACTCGTCCCAGTGCCCCGCATGCTCCCGGTGCAGATGCCCGTCGTGCGCGTAGTCGATGTGGTCGCCGTGGGGGAACTTGGTGTGTCCGCACTCCGGGCCGTGGGTGTGCTCGTGCGTGGGGTGCTCGTGGTGAAGGACGGGCATAGTGCTCACCTTTATGTCGGGATTGGAATGTTATGTCACCATCCAGGCTAGTCGCCGGACCCCGCCCGGGCGGGTCACCGGCCCGCCGCGCCTGCGAAAACCAGGTGACCCGCCCTCCCCGCTCCTGCTGGACTGGACCGTGTGACCCCACCTGTTCACCCTGCGCCGCCGCAGCGCTACCGCTGGAGACTCGCGTCGTGCGACGGGATCGCCCCCGACCGGCTGGGCGCGCTCACCGACGGGGCGGGGGACACCCGTCCCCATGACCGGTTCCTCGGCGAGCTCACCGCCTGCACCGCCAAGGTGCTCGCCCGCGCCGAGGGGGCCGATCTCGTCTTCGTCGGCCGCTCGCTCGACTCCATGTACGACCTGCTGACCGGCGCGTTCGAGCACTCGGGGTGGGAGGGCCGGCTGCTCAGGCTGCCCCTGTCCGGCCTTTGCGACGACGGCTGGGGGCCGGCCGAGCGGCACCGCCTCCGTGAGCACCTCGCGGCGGCCGGCCTCGAGCCGTACGCGCTGGCCCGCCGCGCCCGCCCGATCGCCCTGCTCGACGTCGTGCACCAGGGAACGACATTCACCACCGTGCACCGGCAGCTCGCTGCCTGGATCGAGGAGAGCCGCGAGCCCTGGCCGGTGATACGGCGCAAACTGCGCTACATCGGGGTCACCGAACAGGGGACGACCAGCCCCAACCACTGGCGCTGGCAGCAGGACCGGGCACACGACTGGGTGCGCACCCTGCCCGCGGGACACGTCGTCAACGTCTCGCTCGACAGCCGCATGTGGAGCGAACTGGCGGACCGCCAGCCCAAGGTGACGCCCGGCTTCCCGCCGCATCAGTGGTTCGACGTGGAGACCACGACGAAGGCCCGTCACCGGCACCTGGCGCACGCACTCGCCTTCGCGAAGGCGCTCGTGGAAGCAGGCCGCAGCCGTGCCGTGCGTGACGAGCTGATCAGGCTGATGGCCCGCGAGCCCGGCTTCGCAGGGCGTGAGCAGCGCCGTCTCGCACTGGCCCTTCGCGCGGGACCGCGCACACCCTGACCGGGCAGGTCAGGTCACGATCGCGACGGCGAACCCGGCGAGCGCGAGAACGCACGCGACCCCGGCGACCGCCCCTCGCACCGTCATCGCCGCCGGCCGCGCGGCACCCATCGCCGTGACGCGGCGGTGGGCGACCGCGAGGAAGCCCAGCCAGACCAGCAGACTCAGCCCCGAGGCGAGCACCCCCACCGCCGTGGTCTCGTCCTCGATCGCCTGCCTCGCCGCGAGGACCGCCACGACCGTGCAGGACAGGGTGGTCCGCCGCCAGGCCAGCCGGGTCCGCTCCGGCTGCAGCCCCGGGTCACGGTCCGGCTGTGTCACACGCCCTCCCGGACGACGATCACCAGCATGGCGACCGACACGACGGCCACGACCACGGCCAGCAGCGAGGGGAAGCGCGACACGGGCAGATCCTCACCCCGGCGCATCGCCAGCTCGCACCGCACCCAGTGATTGACCGCCCGTACCGCACACATCGCCCCGGTTCCGATCAGGGCGATCGCCAGCCCGGCCCGCACACCCCAGCGCAGATCCGGCAGGAACTGGTCGACCGCGAACCCGCCGCCGATGAGCGCGAGTGCTGTGCGGATCCAGGCCAGAAAGGTGCGCTCGTTGGCGAGCGAGAACCGGTAGTCCGGGGTCTCGCCCTCCTCCCGGATCCGTCCGGGCGCGAACCACAGCCGCAGGCTCTGTACGAAGTCGCTCACGCAGCGCACCCTACCTGCGCCGTTGTCGGTGGGTCCGGCTAGCGTGCGGGGCATGGCGGAGCGTGTGGAGATACCGGAGTACGAGCAGGAGTTCGAGCTTGCCGGCAGTGAGCAGCTGGTCACCGGCCCGGAGTTCTGGTTCCTGCATCTGTACATGTGGCAGGGCGAGCCGAGGGCGACGGCGGAGCACTTCGGCGCGGACACCGCCGATGTCGACGCGCTGTACGAGCGGCTCTTCGACGAGGACGCGCCCTGGCCGGTGTTCCGGGGTGCCCTTCGGCGGCGGGCACGCGGCCGTCGTCGCGTACCGCAACTTCCCCGAGGACAACGGCATCGACTACTTCGTCCACCATCCGCAGTGGGGGTCGGCTCGGTCACCTGGGCCAGATGGACGGCCGTGACACGGGACCCGGGCTGTCCTGGCAGGAGCTGATCACCGTCGCGGACGACGTCCAGGTCGGCATGCCCGGACTCACCGACCCCGCCGAGCGCTTCCTGCTGCTCCTGCCCATGCTCGGAGACATGGACATGCCTGCCGACGCGTCCGGGATCGTCGCGGAGCGCCTGACGCGATGCGGTGTACCCGGGGCACAGGCGCTGGACATCGCGGGCCGCGTCCTCGACAACCCCTTCTGGGACGCGCCCCGTTGGGAGGTGTGTGACAGCAGCCCCGTGCCGGTCTGTACCGGCTCCTCCAGCCCGCGCTTCATGATGCCCCTCGCCCAGGGCATCACGGCCGAGCAGACCCAGTCGCTCGCCGACGCCCTGACCGGCCGCGCCTGACCTGTGTGCCCGGACGTCAGCCGGCGGCGCGGAACGCCGTGAGCCTCCGGTACGCCTCCAGCCCGTCCGGCACCCACTCCCACTCGCCGAGCCGCCGCTCCAGCTCGTGCGGGGACAGGAAGCCGTGCCAGGCGACCTCCTCCGCCTGCGGGTTCACCGGGAGGTCGCATCGGACCTCGTAGACGTACGACCACCAGGTCCGCGCCGGGTCGCCCCCGCCGTCGTACAGGAAGGTGAACAGCGGTACGGGGCACGGCAGTCCGCTCACGCCGAGCTCCTCCTCCGCCTCACGCAGGGCGGCCTCGTCGTTACCCTCGCCCGCGCCGACGACCCCGCCCACGAACATGTCGTACAGCGAGGGGAACACCAGCTTCGTCGGTGTACGGCGGTGCACGAACACCCGCCCCTCCGCGTCCCTGGCCTGGACGAACACACACCGGTGGCGCAGCCCGCGCGCATACACCTCGGCGCGCGGCGCCTGCCCGATGACGCGGTCGGACTCGTCGACGACGTCCAGGATCTCCTCGGCCGGATTCATGGCAGCCATCCAAGCACCTGCGGTTGGTGCGACACCGATCCGCCAGGACCGGCGGACACCGCACCGCGCCCCGCCGCGGAGTGTGACGGAAGTCTGACGTACCGCCGATCGCTCTGGCTTCTGCCGTCGTCGAGTGTTCGAATCGAGGGGTGACCACATCTGACCGTGATGCCGAGGGCTCGCCCGTGGGGCGTCGCCTGGTCCTCGGCATGCTGGGCCTCGGCGCGGCCGGTGTCGCAGCGGCGCCGTATCTGCAGCGCGGGATGGAGTCCTTCCTCGGTGCGGCGGCCGACAAGGACCCGACGGGCCTGACGGGCCTGCTCCCCAACGGCGGAGGCTTCCGCTACTACTCCGTCGCCGCATCGGTACCGCCGAAGAACGAGCGCAACTACCGTCTCACTCTCGACGGGCTGGTCGAGCGGCCCACCTCGTACACGCTGGACGCCCTGCGCGCGCTGCCGCAGACCCGGGTGGTGCGCGACGTCCAGTGCGTCACGGGCTGGCGGGTGCCCGACACGCCGTTCGAAGGCGTGCGCCTGTCGGCGCTGCTGGACGCTGCCGGGATACGGCCCGAGGCCCGGGCCATCCGGTTCACCTGCTTCGACGGCACGTACAGCGAGAGCCTCACCCTCTCCCAGGCCCGCCGCTCCGACGTCCTGGTCTGCCTGCGGATGCAGGACAAGCCGCTCAGCCACGCGCACGGCGGCCCGGTACGTCTCTACGTGGCACCCATGTACTTCTACAAGTCGGCGAAATGGCTCTCCGGGATCTCACTCACCTCGAAGGTCGACCCCGGGTACTGGGAGGAGCGAGGCTATGACGTCGACGCCTGGGTCGGCCGGTCGAACGGCCGCGACGACGCACCCACCGTCTGACGAGCCCGCGCGGGTAGCGAGATTCAGCCGCGCCGAGCGCTGGGTGCACCGCACCACCGCCGCGCTGATGCTGCTGTGCGTGGCGACCGCTGCGGCGCTGTACGTACCCCAGATCGCCGAACTCGTCGGCCGCCGCCACCTCGTGGTGACCCTGCACGAGTGGTCGGGGATCCTGCTCCCGGTGCCCTTCCTGTGCGGGCTCGCCTCGCCTGCCTTCCGCAAGGACCTGCGCCGGCTCAACCGGTTCGGCCCGCACGACCGGACCTGGCTGCGGGCGGTCCGGCGGCGCGACCGGTCACCCGAAGCACGCCCGGCCGGGAAGTTCAACGCCGGGCAGAAGATCTACGCCGCCTGGATCGCCGGCGCCGTCCTGGTCATGATCGGCACCGGGCTGCTGATGTGGTTCACGCACCTGGCCCCGCTGGTGTGGCGTACGGGCGCGACCTTCGTCCATGACTGGCTGGCGCTCACCATGGGGATCGTGCTCTTCGGGCACATCGCGATGGCGCTCGCCGACCCGGAGTCCCGCCGTGGCATGCGGACGGGGTCGGTCGAGCGCCCTTGGGCCCGTACGGAACACCCGCTGTGGGACCCCGACGACGACTGACGCGCCTGGCGGAGCGTTACAACACCAGGGACAGCAGCAGGACGAAGACGATGCCGACGACCGAGATGATGGTCTCCATCACCGACCAGGTCTTGACCGTCTGACCGACGCTCAGCCCGAAGTACTCCTTCACCAGCCAGAAGCCGGCGTCGTTGACATGGCTGAAGAAGAGCGAACCGGCGCCGATCGCCAGCACCAGCAGCGCGGACTCGGCCGTCGACATGTCGGCGGCGAGCGGGGCGACCAGACCGGCCGCGGAGATCGTCGCGACCGTCGCCGAGCCGGTGGCCAGCCGGATCGCCACCGCGATCAGCCAGGCCAGCAGCAGCGTCGGGATCGCCCAGTTCTTGGAGAGGTCCAGGATCATCTGGCCGACGCCGATGTCGATCAGCGTCGTCTTGAAGCCGCCGCCCGCGCCGACGATCAGCAGCACGCCCGCGATCGGGACCAGCGACTTCTCGACGGTCGTCGAGATGAGCTCCTTGGTGAACCCGGCGGCGCGGCCGAGGGTGAACATGCCGACGATCACGGCGGCGAGCAGCGCGATGAGGGGCGAGCCGACCACGTCGGCGACCCGCTGCACGCCGTTCTCCGGGTTGTCGACGACGATGTCGACGAGCGCCTTGCCCATCATCAGGACGACCGGCAGCAGCACGGTGGAGACGGTGGCGGCGAAGCTCGGGCGCTTCTCAAGGTCCTCGGAAGCGCGCTGCGGGATCATGCCGTCCGGCGCCTGGATGTCCACCCAGCGGGCGGCGTACTTGGAGAACAGCGGACCGGCGATGATCACCGTCGGTATCGCGACGACCAGGCCGAGTGCCAGCGTGACGCCCAGGTTGGCGCCGATGGCGTCGATCGCGACCAGCGGGCCGGGGTGCGGCGGGACGAGACCGTGCATCACGGACAGACCCGCGAGCGCAGGGATGCCGATGCGCATGAGCGAGTAGTTGCCGCGCTTGGCGACCATCAGCACGACGGGGATCAGCAGGACGATGCCGACCTCGAAGAACAGCGGCAGACCGATGATCGAGGCGATCAGCACCATCGCCCACGGCATGGAACGCCGGCTCGCCTTGGCGAGGATCGTGTCGACGATCTCGTCGGCGCCGCCGGAGTCGGCGAGCAGCTTGCCGAGGATCGCGCCCAGGGCGATCAGCACACCCACACCGGCGACGGTGGTGCCGAGACCGGTGCTGAAGGACACGATCGTCTTGTCCAGCGGGGCTCCGGCGAACGCGCCGAGTGCCAGCGACCCGATCGTCAGCGCCAAGAACGCGTGCAGCTTGAACTTGGTGATGAGCAGGACGATGACAGCGATGCCCGCGAGGACGGCGATGCCCAGCTGTGCGTCGCCCGCCGAGGTGATCGGCTCGACGGCGTCCGCTGCCAGCATCTCGACGCTGAGACTGGTCACGGTGATTCCTTGTGGTGGGGAGGGGGAGAAGGGTGGGGGACGGGGTGCCGGCCGGGCCGGCGGCGTTACGTGTCGAGCAGGCGCAGCGCGGCGACGGCCCGCTCGGTGATCTCTTCGGGAGTGCCGGACACATCGACACCGACTGCGGCCTCGTCGGCCGCCGGCGGCTGCAGCGTGGCGAACTGCGAGTCCAGCAGCGCGGCGGGCATGAAGTGGCCCTTGCGCTCCGACATCCGCTTCTCGATGAGTGCGCGGTCGCCGGTGAGGTGGAGGAACACGGCACCTGGTGCGGCCGCCCGCAGCCGGTCGCGGTAGCTGCGCTTGAGGGCGGAGCTGGAGACCACGCCGCCCAGCCCTTCCCGCGCGTGCGCCCACCGGCCGATCGCATCGAGCCAGGGCCACCGGTCCGCGTCGTCGAGGGGAGTGCCGGCGGACATCTTGGCGATGTTCGCCGGGGGATGGAAATCGTCGCCCTCGGCGTAGGGGACGCCCAGTGCAGCGGCGAGCAGAGGGCCGATCGTGGTCTTGCCGGTCCCTGCGACGCCCATCACCACTACGACGTGGGGGGTGTTCATTGCCTGCCTCGCTGTCCTCGACATCGGTGTCGTCGCGCCAAGGAAACCTATTAGGTACGACTTATTCAAGAGGTTGAGATCTAAACGTCATACTTTTTGTTGCTCACTCGTGGCCCGTAGGCTGTGTCCATGACCACAGAAGGCCGAGGGCTCCACACGCACGTGCTCGACACCCTCGGCCTCGCGATCACCGCGGGCGAACACCCCCAGGGCAGCGTTCTGCGCACCGACGAAGTGGCCCAGCGCTTCGATGTCTCGCGCACCGTCGTCCGCGAGGTCGTACGGGTCCTGGAGTCCATGCATCTGGTGGAATCCCGGCGGCGCGTCGGCGTCACCGTGCGCCCCACCGAGGAGTGGAACGTCTACGACCCGCGCGTCATCCGCTGGCGCCTCGCCGGCGCCGACCGCCCCCGCCAGCTGCGTTCACTGACGGTGCTGCGCTCCGCGGTCGAACCGGTCGCCGCGGGCCTGGCCGCCCGTCATGCCACCCCCGAGCAGTGCGCCGAGCTGACCGCGTGCGCCCTCGGCATGGTCGCCACCTCCCGCGGCCACCAGCTGGAGGGCTATCTGGAACACGACATCGCCTTCCACCGCATCGTGCTCAATGCCTCCGGGAACGAGATGTTCGCCCGGCTCGGCGATGTGGTCGCCGAGGTCCTCGCGGGCCGCACCCGTCACCGTGTGATGTTCGACGACCCCGACCCGGCGGCCGTCACCCTCCATGTGCAGGTCGCCGAAGCCGTTCGCGAAGGCGATGCCGACCGGGCGGAGAGGCTGACCCGGGAGATCGCCGTGGGGGCCCTCCAGGAGCTGGACGTACTCGCTCCCTGAGGCCGGCGCCTGCCGTATGCAACCTTGCTTAACCTTGTCGAAACCTCTGGAATACCTCAGATATGTGTCTGAGTGAGGTTGGCCACTGCCAAAATCCCAGGGTTGCCCTGACCATTGCCTCGGGCGTTCTGCGCTCCGAGGCCGAGCCGTGGTGACCCCCTTCTCACCACGGGAAGGCCCCCGGCGTTCGGCCGGGTACCGCACACCCCCTCACGAAGGCGAACAACCTCAATGAGTGACCGCACCCTGGCTGCGGCCGATACGCCTGTCGCCACCGCGACGGGCACCCCCCACGTAGACGCCGGTGACGCCGGGTACCGCAAGGACCTCAAGTCGCGGCACATCAACATGATCGCCATCGGCGGTGCCATCGGTACCGGCCTGTTCCTCGGAGCCGGTGGCCGCATGGCCAACGCCGGCCCCTCCCTCTTCATCGCGTACGCGCTCTGCGGCGTCTTCGCCTTCTTCGTCGTGCGTGCGCTCGGCGAGCTCGTCCTCTACCGGCCCTCCTCCGGCGCCTTCGTCTCCTACGCCCGTGAGTTCATGGGCGAGAAGGGCGCCTACACCGCCGGCTGGCTGTACTTCCTCAACTGGTCGACGACCGCGATCGCGGACATCACGGCGGCCGCGACCTACGCGCACTTCTGGGCCATGTTCAGCGACATCCCGCAGTGGGTGCTCGCCCTCATCGCCCTCGCGGTGGTCCTGACCGCCAACCTCATCTCGGTGAAGTACTTCGGCGAGATGGAGTTCTGGTTCGCGATCATCAAGGTCGCCGCGCTGGTGATCTTCATGCTCATCGGTATCTACCTCGTCGTCACCCAGCACGAGATCGGCGGCCACACCCCGGGCCTCGCCACCATCGGCGACAACGGCGGCATCTTCCCGGCCGGCGTCATGCCCATGCTCCTGCTGATCCAGGGTGTCGTCTTCGCCTACGCCTCCGTCGAGCTGTGCGGCGTCGCCGCCGGTGAGACCGAGAACCCCGAGAAGATCATGCCGAAGGCGATCAACTCGATCATGTGGCGCGTCGGCCTCTTCTACGTCGGCTCGGTCGTGCTGCTCGCGCTGCTCCTGCCGTACACCGCCTACTCCGGCGACCAGAGCCCCTTCGTCACCGTCTTCGACAAGCTCGGCATCCCGGGCGCGGCCGGCGTGATGAACCTCGTGGTGCTCACCGCCGCCCTGTCCAGCCTGAACTCCGGCCTGTACTCGACCGGCCGCATCCTGCGCTCCATGTCGATGTCCGGCTCCGCTCCCAGGTTCACCGGCGTGATGAACAAGGGCGGCGTGCCCTACGGCGGCATCCTGCTCACGGCAGCGTTCGGCATCGTCGGCGTCGTCCTGAACAAGGTCATGCCGGGCGACGCCTTCGAGCTGGTGCTGAACTTCGCCTCCATCGGCATCATCGGCACCTGGGGCATGATCATGGTCTGCTCGCTGCTGTTCTGGCACCGTTCCAAGGACGGCCGGGTCACCCGTCCGGGCTACCAGCTGCCCTGGGCCCCGTACACCCAGATCACCACGCTGGTCTTCCTCGCCTCGGTCCTGGTCCTGATGTGGATGGACGGCGGCATCAGCCGTACCACCGTGAACTGCCTGCCGGTGATCGCAGCCGCGCTGGTCGGCGGCTGGTGCCTGGTCCGAGGCCGCGTCCGCAGGATGGCCGCGCAGAGCACGTCCCTCTGACGCCCCGGACTGCGCGCACCACGGCGAGGCCCCCGCGGAACATCCGCGGGGGCCTTCCCGTATCCGCGGGAGGGGTTCACCGGACCGTCCCGGCCGTGCACCCCCGACGCGGGAACCCGCCCCCACATTCCCGGACCGCGCACAACGGGCGCGCCGCCCGGCCTTGGCGCGAAAGCGGGCGACCATGGTGCCCACAACCGTTCGGGGCAAGCCGCTGAGCAGCAGTCCTGGCAACAGGATTCCCTCCCGCGCAGTGCTGAGGAACGGTCATAGTGAAGGGTCGACGTCCGTTGCGAGGAAGGCAGGTTCTGCTATGCCGCAGCAGGTGCAGGGTGTGATCGCGCCCGGGAAGAACGAGCCGGTCCGGATCGAGGCGGTCACGGTGCCGGACCCGGGGCCCGGCGAGGCCGTGGTACAGGTGCAGGCCTGCGGGGTGTGCCACACCGATCTGCACTACAAGCAGGGCGGGATCAACGACGACTTCCCCTTCCTGCTCGGCCACGAGGCTGCCGGTGTCGTCGAGTCGGTCGGCGCCGGGGTCGCCGATGTCGCGCCCGGAGACTTCGTCATCCTCAACTGGCGTGCGGTGTGCGGTCGCTGCCGTGCCTGTCTGCGCGGCCGCCCCTGGTACTGCTTCGACACCCACAACGCGCGGCAGAAGATGACACTCGCCGGAGGCAGGGAGCTGTCGGCAGCACTCGGCATCGGGGCCTTCGCCGAGAAGACCCTGGTCGCCGCCGGCCAGTGCACCAAGGTCGACCCGGCCGTCTCCCCGGCCGTCGCGGGCCTGCTGGGCTGCGGCGTCATGGCCGGAATCGGCGCCGCCGTCAACACCGGGCAGGTCGCCCGCGGCGACTCGGTCGCCGTCATCGGCTGCGGCGGCGTGGGTGACGCGGCCGTCGTCGGTGCCCGGCTCGCGGGCGCGGCCCGGATCATCGCCGTAGACATCGACGACCGCAAGCTCCGGACGGCCAGGGCGATGGGCGCCACACACACCGTGAACTCCCGTGACACCGACCCCGTCGAGGCGATCCGCGAACTGACCGGCGGCTTCGGCGCGGACGTCGTCATTGAGGCCGTCGGCCGCCCGGAGACGTACGAACAGGCCTTCTACGCCCGGGACCTGGCCGGCACGGTCGTTCTGGTCGGGGTGCCGACCCCCGAGATGAAACTGGAACTGCCACTCCTCGACGTGTTCGGCCGCGGCGGCGCACTCAAGTCGTCCTGGTACGGAGACTGTCTGCCGTCCCGGGACTTCCCGATGCTGATCGACCTGCACCAGCAGGGCCGTATCGACCTCGGTGCGTTCGTCACCGAGACCATCGGGCTCGCCGACGTGGAGAAGGCGTTCGCCCGGATGCAGGAAGGCGACGTCCTGCGGTCCGTCGTACTGCTGTGACCCCCGTCCGTCTCACCCCGGCCACTCGGCCAGCCGCCGCTCGCTGACGAAACGGCGTGGCTCACGCGTCACAGGATCGGTGAATTCCAGGGACCTGGCGAGGAGTTGCAGAGGTCTTCCGTAGTCCTCGGCGGCCTCGTCCAGCACGACCGGATACAGCGGGTCGTGCAGGATCGGCACTCCCAGCGCGTTCATGTGGACCCGCAGCTGATGGGTACGGCCGGTGGCCGGCAGCAGCCGGTACCGGCCGAGCCCGCCGCGCTGCTCCAGCAGTTCGATCCGGCTCTCGCTGTTCGGCTCCCCGCCCGGTACCTCCCGGGCGGCGAGCACCCCGCGCTCCTTCTCGATCCGGCTGCGTACGGTGACGGGCAGGGCGACGTGCGGGGCGTACGGGGCGATCGCCTCGTACTCCTTGCGCACCTGCCGGTCCCGGAACATCGTCTGGTACGCGCCCCGCTCCTCGGGCCGTACCACGAAGAGCACCAGGCCCGCCGTGAGCCGGTCGAGCCGGTGCGCCGGCTGGAGCCGCGGCAGATCCAGTTCGCGGCGCAGCCGGGCGAGCGCCGTCTCGGTGATATGGCTGCCGCGGGGCACGGTGGCGAGGAAGTGCGGCTTGTCGGCGATCACGAGGTGCTCGTCGCGGTGCACGACGGCCACCTCGAACGGGACCCGCTCCTCGGCGGCGAAGTCCCGGTGGAAGAACAGATACCGTCCGGCCTCGTACGGCTCGTCGGCACGGACCGGACCGTCCGCCGAGACGATGCGGCCCTCGCGGAGCATGGCATCGACCTGCTCGGCCCCGATCGCGTTCCCGTACCGCTCGACCAGATGCTCCCGCACGGTGCCCCACAGCCCGTCCGGGTCGGCGGGCAGCCGCAGACGAACCGGATCGATGCCGTCGCGCTGGGGGAGCGGGGACGGCGGGGCGCTGTGTTTCCGTCGTTTCCCTCTCACCGATAAGACTGTATGCCCAGCGTGCCCGCAGCGAGCCCGGCGGTCCGGTGCCACGGGCCCGACCGCGATCCGCCGGCCGTCATTGCTCCATCCCGCCGCCGAGATACATCACCACGACGCCGATGACGATGAGCGTGACACCGATCAGCGTCGCCGGCTTCACCGGCTCGTCGAACAGCCAGACCCCGCCGAGAAAGGCCCCGATCGTGCCCACTCCCGACCACACCGCGTACACCGGCCCGACGTTCAGTGACTTGAGGGCCAGCGCCAGCAGCACGAACGCCGTCCCGTAACCGACGACCACCAGCGCGCTGGGGCCGAGCCGGCTGAGGCCGTGCGAGGCGCGCAGTGCCAGTGTGGCCATGACCTCGAAGGCGATCGCGCCCGCGACCAGCACCAATCCCATCGGCGTGACTCCCTTGTCGGATCCTCTGCACATCGGCACTCAGGGAAACACAAAGATCCCCACGGATTCCCGTGGGGATCTTGCTGGTGTCCGAGGGGGGACTTGAACCCCCACGCCCGATAAAGGGCACTAGCACCTCAAGCTAGCGCGTCTGCCATTCCGCCACCCGGACAAGGTGTCTGTCGTGCGGCCCTGGGCCGTTCCGACGTGGAAAACCATAGCAAACATTCGGACCGCCCCGATCACCCCTCTTCGCCGGGGGGCGGCGGCACGACGGCGTACTCGCGCCCTTGGGGCGGACGGCAGGATGGCGGGAGGATGAGGACGGACCACCAGTAGCGACAGTGGGAGGAACCAGCGTGAGCGCGTCGAACACAGCCCGTGCCGTCACGGGTGAGGACGAGGTCGTCGACCTCTGCCGCGACCTGATCCGGATCGACACCAGCAACTACGGAGACCACTCCGGCCCCGGCGAGCGGGCCGCCGCCGAGTACGTCGCCGAGAAGCTTGCCGAGGTCGGCCTGGAGCCGCAGATCTTCGAGTCGCACAAGGGCCGGGCGTCCACCGTGGCCCGGATCGAGGGCGAGGACCCTTCTCGGCCCGCGCTGCTCATCCACGGCCACACCGACGTCGTCCCGGCGAACGCCGAGGACTGGACGCACCATCCCTTCTCCGGCGAGATCGCGGACGGCTGCGTGTGGGGGCGCGGCGCGGTCGACATGAAGGACATGGACGCGATGACCCTCGCGGTCGTACGGGACCGGCTGCGCAGCGGCCGCAAGCCCCCGAGGGATGTCGTGCTCGCCTTCCTCGCCGACGAGGAGGCGGGCGGCACCTATGGCGCGCGGCATCTGGTCGACAAGCACCCCGGGCTGTTCGAGGGCGTAACCGAGGCGATCGGCGAGGTCGGCGGCTTCTCCTTCACGGTCAACGAGAACCTGCGGCTCTATCTCGTCGAGACGGCGCAGAAGGGCATGCACTGGATGCGCCTGACCGTGGAGGGCACCGCGGGCCACGGTTCGATGACCAACAACGACAACGCGATCACCGAGCTGTGCGAGGCCGTCGGACGCCTCGGCCGCCACCAGTGGCCGGTCAGGGTCACCAAGACGGTCCGCTCCTTCCTGGACGAGCTGTCCGACGCGCTGGGCACCCCGCTCGACCCCGAGGACATGGACGCCACCCTCGCCAAGCTGGGTGGCATCGCCAAGATGGTCGGCGCGACACTGCGCAATTCGGCCGCCCCCACCATGCTCGGCGCCGGCTACAAGGTGAACGTGATCCCCGGGCAGGCGACCGCCCACGTCGACGGCCGCTTCCTGCCCGGCTACGAGGAGGAGTTCCTGGCCGACCTGGACCGGCTGCTCGGACCGCGGATCAAGCGCGCTGACGTGCACGGTGACAAGGCGCTGGAGACCAGCTTCGACGGGGCACTCGTCGATGCGATGCAGACCGCGCTGAAGGCCGAGGACCCCATCGCCAGGGCTGTCCCGTACATGCTCTCCGGCGGCACCGACGCCAAGTCCTTCGACGATCTCGGGATCCGCTGCTTCGGCTTCGCGCCGCTCAAGCTGCCCCCGGAGCTGGACTTTGCCGGCATGTTCCACGGGGTGGACGAACGCGTGCCGGTCGACGGTCTGAAGTTCGGCGTCCGCGTCCTCGACCGATTCCTGGACCACTGCTGATGACTTACAGCTGAAACGCCACTCTCATAATCGTCAACGCGTACGCATGTGACTGAAAAGAGTGAATGGAGGAATAACCTCGTAGCCCTTGTGTGGCCTCCTCGTTACAGGTGTTGCGGTTCGCGGCTGGAACCGCATTGCCAACGAGGAGGAATAATGATCAAGAAGGTCGTCGCTGCTGCGGCTGCCACTGGTGGTCTGGTGCTCGCCGGTGCGGGTGTGGCCATGGCCGACGCGGGTGCCCAGGGTGCCGCCACGAATTCCCCCGGCGTGCTCTCGGGCAACCTGGTTCAGGCGCCCATCCACGTGCCGGTGAACGTGTGCGGCAACGCGGTCTCCGTGATCGGAGCGCTCAACCCCGCGTTCGGCAACTCCTGCGCCAACATCTGATTCGTTGTGACCCCGGTCCGTGAGGTCCGGGTCTCACCCACGGGCGGCTCCGGAGTGCGCGCCATGTACTCCGGAGCCGCCCCGGCCTTTCCCAGCCCTCGGGCACCGCGCCCAAGGGCTTTTTCCTGAAGCTGGAAGGCAGGGAAACAAGACATGCGACAGGTCACGCGTAAGGGCCTGATCACCATGGCGGCGGCGGGTGGCGTTATTGCCATCGGCGGCGGCTATGCCCAGGCGGACGCCGGTGCGGCCGGCGGGGCGTCGAATTCGCCGGGCGTGCTGTCCGGGAATTCGGTCCAGGCGCCGGTTCATGTGCCGGTGAACGTCTGCGGAAACAGCGTGAACGTCGTCGGGTTGCTCAACCCGACGTTCGGAAACAGCTGCGCCAACGACTCCGGTTCGAACGCCGGGACGGGCGGCGGGTCCTTTGCCGAGGGCGAGACGAGCGACTCGCCCGGCGTCGCCTCCGGCAATAACGTTCAGGTCCCCGTCGACGTCCCCGTGAACGTCTGCGGGAACAGCGTCACCATCGGCGGCCTGCTCAACCCGGCGTTCGGCAACGACTGCCAGAACGGTCCGGACGGCACCCCGCCCGGAACCCCGGAGGAGCCGGGTACGCCGGAAGAGCCTGGCACCCCGGAGGAGCCGGGTACGCCGGAGGAGCCCGGTACGCCGGAGGAGCCGGGTACGCCGGAAGAGCCTGGCACCCCGGAGGTCCCCGGAACCCCGGAGGTCCCCGGAACCCCGGAGGCCCCCGGAACCCCGGAGGCCCCCGGTACGCCGGAGGTCCCTGGTACTCCCGAGGTCCCGCTGACCCCGGCCCAGCCGAACACCCCTGGCGAGCAGACCGTCACCCCGCGCGACGGTGGTGACCAGCTGGCCGAGACCGGTTTCGGTGCGCTCGACGTGCTGGCCCCGGCAGGTGTCGGCATGCTGCTGGCGGGAGTGGTCCTCTACCGCCGCGCCCGCGCCTCGGCGTAGCGACGGTCCAGGCAGCTGTCCGGACGTCCTCGCACGAGCCGAGCAGAGCGGGCCCCGCGGTCGCGGGGCCCGCTTCGTCTCTGCTCGTCCTCACTCGTCGATCACCAGGTGGCGCGTACCTGGCGGATGATGCGCCGGCGCAGCCGCACCCTGCGGCTCCCGTCCCGGTGGAGGCTCAGTCGGTCCAACTCCCAGTGTCCGTACTCGGCATGGTCGGTCAGCAGACGGGTCGCCTCCTGGCGGGAGACCCCGCGCGGGACGTACACGTCGACAAATTCGTATTCCGGCATCGCATCTATTGTGCGGGCACAGCCCCGGTACGGATAGCGTCTGCACTATGTCTGATGCTGCGCAGCCCACGGCTGCCGAGGTACGTGCCGCCGCTGAGGCGGTCAAAGCCGCACTGGACCGTCACCTCGAGGCGGTCGAGAACCGCACGGGAGAGGACGACCCGGCTGTCTATGACGCCTTCAACGCACTCGCCGCCGCGGCGGAGGCGTACGACGAGCGGCTCTACGACCGTTACGACGAGGTCACACCCTTCGAGATCCCTGGTGCGGACGATTCTCTGCCGCCCTACGCGGGTCCCGAGGAGCCGAACGCCCTGAGTGTGCTGATCCGCCGGGACTACGCGGTGGTGGAGCCCCAGCGGCTGCTCGCGCAGGCACAGCGCATCGCCGATCTGGACCCCGACGAGGACCGCCCGGCGAATGCCCCGACCGTCGGCGCGAGCGTGCATGCCGCGCTCGGCGTGCTCTTCGGCGAGTTCGAACCTGACGAAATCGCCTCTCGGCACAAGGAGTTCGGACTCGGCGAGGGCGACTCGACGCTCTGGGTGTCGGCTGCGGACGAGCTGCCCGAGCCCGGTGAGTGGCTGAGCGTTCCCTTCGACCAGGCGGATCCCGAGCGGGTCGTGTGCCGCTTCGACGTCAGCTCGGTCTTCGACGAGGAGGACTCGGGCGAGGACCCGGACGAGGTGGACGAGCTGGACCGCTGACGCACGAGACCGTCCGGACCTGATCGGTCGCGTACGACTCAGGTACGCACGCCCACGAAGCACGCCCGGCCCCGGCCGGGACGACATCCGCAGTCGTCCCGGCCGGGGCCTTCGGCGTTGCGGGCCACAACGCCCCCCGGCCCCGGCCGCCGGCGCTCAGTTGCTCGGTGCGAGCAGGCCTTCCAGCAGCGTCCGCAGCCGGGTCGTGCGTTCCGGGCCCGGGATCTCGGTCACCGCGCGGGTCAGCGCCTGGTCCACCCCGTGGACCACGGACAGATGCCGCTCGCCCCGGCCGAACGCGGTGTAGACCCAGGGGCGGCTCAGCCCCTGCGCCGCGTCCCCGGGCAGCACCACGACCACCGCGGGCCAGCGCATGCCTGCCGCCTGGTGCGCGGTCAGTGCCCAGCCGTGCCGCAGCGCGGACTCGACCTGGTCCTTCGGCACGACGACGGATGAGCCCTCACAGTCGAGGTGCAGACCGTCCGCGGCGGCGGAGACGACCGTTCCGGTCAGCGTCCGGCCAGGGGCCGGGGCGTAGGCCACGCGGTCGCCCGCGTCGAAGCCGCCGAAGCGGCCCGGGCCGGGATTCAGACGCTGCTTGAGCGCCGTGTTCAGCGCGCGTGTGCCGGCCGAGCCGCCATGGCCGACCGTGATCACCTGGGTCTGTTCGGGCGGTACGCCGATGGCTCGAGGTACCGAGTCCGCGACCAGTTGCACCGTGCGGTGCACCGCCTCGCCCGCGTCCCGCACCGGGACGATCACGACCTCTTTGCCGGGTGCCTCGACCTGGCTGAGTTCACCGATGCCGATCCCCGAGACCAGCTCGCCGATCGGACCCGGATCGGGAGTGCGGGATGCGATCTGGGGGCACACCCGGGCCGCCAGCACATCGGCGAACACCCGGCCGGCGCCGGCCGAGCCCAGCACGCCTGGATCGCCGCTGAGCACCAGGCGGCCACCGTCCGGCATCGACTCCACGAGCATCGCCGCAGTCTCCACGTCCAGCTGCGGCGCATCGAGTACGACCAGCAGATCGAGCGCGAGTGCCCCCTCCGCGTCCCTCCCGGGCCCCGCGGTGCCGCTCAGCAGGTCAGGCACGGTGACCGCAGCCGCCTGCGCCCCCAGCCTGTGCCGGCCGTTGTCGCCGTGGACCGCGACGACCGTACGCAGCCCGAGTCCGCGGGCCCTCTCCGCGAGCTCGACCGGCTCGGCCCTGGCAGCCTCGCCACCCGTGTGGACAACCAGTCCGTGCGCGCCTGCGGCACGGGCCAGCTCGGACCCCTCCCAGGCGTCGTCGGGTCCCGTCCTGACCAGCCGGGCCAGTCCGTCCGCGAGGCTCTCCTCAGCCATCGCGTACCGGTCGAGCCCCAACAGGACCGGTACGGGCGCTTCCGCGGCGGCCTCTTCCCCGTCGATGTCCTCCGTCTCCTCCGGACCGTCCTGGAAGACCAGGACCAGGCCGTCGGAGATGGCCTGCTGCACGGCCTCGTCCGGGCCGGGCACCGAATGCCCTGCCAGCCCTTCCCGGACCTGCGACGCTTCCAAGGCGGTGTGCCCTTGCAGCGCCGCGCGCTCCAGCAGCCAGGTCACCAGAGCCGACGTACGCCGCTCGTCGCCGGGGCCGCACCGAGCGCCGAGCAGAGCCCGTGCGAAGCCGTCAGCCTGTTCGGGGCGCACCCCCGGCACGGCGAGCAGCTGCCACGGATCCTCGGACAGAACATCCGCCGCCGACTCGCCGAGCACCTGGGCCACGTGCGGCGCGAGCGTCTCGGGCGCACCCCCCTGGGCCAGCACCGCCTGCACCGCGGCCACCGTCTCGGGGGCGGCCGCCCTCGGCTCCGGCGTGGGCCCGGGCAGGCCGGTCCGGACCGGCGCCTCGGGAGCCGGGGCGATTCTGCGCGGTGCGGGCGCATTCGCAGTGGGGGTTCCCCCGGCGGAGGGAGAGGGAGAGTCGTAGAACTCGGGTCCGGGCTTCTCGCCGCTCTCCACGGCCCGCACCGCGGCGAGCAGATCGGCGGCCGTGCCGCGCAGTTTGCCGCCGCTGTGGATCGGTTCGTCCCGCTCGGCCTTGCGCTGTTCGATCTTCGCCCGCAGCTCCCGCTGCGCGGCGAGCTCCGCCTCGGCCTCACTCAACCCGCCGTCGGCGGCTTCGGCCTCCTTGGCCTCGTCAGCGTCCTTGGACTCCTTGGACTCCTTGGAGACCTCGCCGTCCTCGCCGTGCCCGGCGTCCGGCGCCCCCTCGCCGTCGACGGCGCCTCCCGAGCCCTCGTCGGCCACTGCCTCCTCGGGGTCGGCGGCAGGGTCCCGGGCCTCGGTCTCCTCGGCCGCGGATCCGGGGGACGTCCCCCGGGAAGGCACAGTCACAACGTGCTCCAGTCCTGATCGGGATAGCGGTGCACGGGCGCCGACACATCGTCGAGCGCCTGGCAGATCTCGTCAGGAAGACTAAGCGCCTCCACTGACAGTGCCGCCGCGAGCTGCTGCGCGTTGCGGGCCCCGACGATGGGGGCGGCCACGCCCGGCCGGTCCCTGACCCAGGCCAGCGCCACCTCCAGCGGCGTGGTGGCCAGCCCGTCCGCCGCAGTCACCACCGCGTCGACGATGCGGCTCGCCGCGTCGTCGAGATACGGCTCCACGAACGGCGCCATGTCCTCCGAGGCCCCCCTCGAGTCCGCCGGCGTCGCCGTGCGGTACTTCCCGGTGAGCACCCCGCGGCCGAGCGGCGACGACGGGAGCAGCCCGACGCCGAGGTCCAGCGCGGCCGGCAGCACCTCGCGCTCCACTCCGCGCTGAAGCAGCGAGTACTCCATCTGCGTACTGGCCAGCCGAGTCCGCACCCCCGGCGCCGCCAGCTGCCAGGTCGCGGCCTTCGCGAGCTGCCAGCCGCAGAAGTTCGACACCCCCGCATACCGCGCGCGACCGCTGGCGACCGCGATGTCGAGGGCCTGCAGCGTTTCGTCCAGCGGGGTCTCCGTGTCGAAGGCATGGACCTGCCACAGGTCGACGTAGTCCGTGCCGAGCCGCTGCAACGAGGCGTCCAGCGCGGCGAGCAGATGTCCGCGTGAGCCGTCGAAGCGCCGGTCCGGATCCGGCACACTGCCCGCTTTGGTGGCTATGACGAGATCGCGCCGGGGCACCAGCCGCTCGACCAGTTGGCCCAGTACGTACTCGGCCTCCCCGCCCCCGTATACATCGGCGGTGTCGACCAGCGTCCCGCCCGCCTCCCAGAACACCTTGAGCAGATCGGCGGCATCGTGCTCGTCGGTGTCCCGGCCCCAGGTCAGGGTGCCGAGACCGAGCCGGGACACGCGCAGGCCGGTGCGGCCGAGATGCCTCTGTTCCATGGGCGCTGAGAGTACTGGCCAAGGGCGCACCCCGAGAGAGCCTGTCGACAACGTCCCTCTGCCGGATCCCCTGTCCGCGCGCTAGAGTCCCCGCACAGGGACGTTACTGATCAGTAAGAGGGAGCGGTTATGCGGCTCGGCATCAACCTCGGCTACTGGGGCGCGGGGATGGACAGCGACAATCTCGAGGTCGCGAAGGAGGCCGACAGGCTCGGCTACGACGTCTGCTGGGCCGCGGAGGCATACGGCTCCGACGCTCCCACCGTGCTCGCCTGGGTCGCCGCCCAGACCGAACGCATCGACGTCGGCTCCGCGATCATGCAGATCCCGGCCCGCCAGCCCGCGATGACCGCCATGACCGCCGCCACCCTCGACTCCCTCTCCGGCGGCCGTTTCCGCCTCGGCCTCGGCGTCTCGGGCCCGCAGGTCTCCGAGGGCTGGTACGGCGTCAAGTTCGACAAGCCGCTTGCGCGGACCCGCGAGTATGTCGAGATCGTGCGCAAGGCGATGACCCGCGAGCGCCTCTCGTACGACGGTGAGCACTGGACCCTCCCGCTGCCCGGCGGCCCCGGCAAGCCGATCAAGCTGACCGTCCACCCCGAGCGCGAGCACATCCCGCTGTACATCGCGGCCATCGGCCCCAAGAACCTCGAGCAGACCGGCGAGATCGCCGACGGCGCCCTGCTGATCTTCCCCTCCGCCGACCACCTGGAGGAGACCGCGCTCAGGCACATCCGCGCGGGCCGCGAGAAGGCCGGCAAGACCATGGACGGCTTCGACGTCTGCCCGACGCTGCCGCTCGCGGTCGGCGACGACGTCAGCGGACTGGCCGACATGTTCCGCCCGTACACCGCGCTGTACGTCGGCGGCATGGGCAGCCGCAAGCAGAACTTCTACAACCAGCTTGCGCAGCGCATGGGTTACGAGAAGGAAGCCGCCGAGATCCAGGACAAGTACCTCGCGGGCGACAAGGCGGGGGCGGCCGCGGCGGTACCGCACCAGCTGATCGACCAGACGGCGCTGCTCGGTCCGGTCGAGCGGATCGCCGAGCGGATGCAGGCGTACGCGGCGGCCGGTGTCACCACGCTCACCCTCGCCCCGGCCGGTTTCACGCTCGACGAGCGGCTCACCGCGCTGCGCGCCGGTACCGACGCCCTGGTGCGCGCGGGCCTCGCGTAACGCGGCCCGCTGCGGATTCTGCGGCCGTGGTGGGGGCTCGGGGGTCTTCCCCGCCACGGCCGTCACGCACTACAACGCGCGACGGACCCCTGCGGTTACTCCCCTGGCCCCACGGCTTGCGTTCCCCCGTTCGGACGAGTGGTTCCCGCCACCTGTTGCTCCATGCGGCGTCTCGCATTTGACTCGTTCCTTGCGGATGCCTTCATGGAGGTGGAGTCATGCTCTCGGCCCGAAGCCTGTTCCAGGAGATCATCGACAACGACGACTCCTTCCAGCTCTTCTGCTCCATCGCTGCCAGCGGCGAGACCCAGGGCGGCTGGGAGAACGGCAGGATCGCGGCCCTGGTGCCCGAGAGCATGCGCCGCCTCGCGCCCAGGATCACCCGGCACGGCGCCGATGAGGACAAGCACGGCCGGATCTTCGACGCCCTGCTCAAGAAGCGGCAGCTCGACCCGGTCCCGGTCCCGCCCGAGACCGACTACACGATGCTGCTGGAGCGGCAGGGCATCGGACTCGCGCATGAAAAGCTGCGCCGCGACGAGCCCTTGAACGAAGAGGACATCGTCGTCTACCTCTCGCACAGCCGCGTCACCGAGCAGCGGGCCGCCGATCAGATGGACATGCTGGTCAAGCACTTCGGCGACCACCCGGAGATGGGCCGCGCCATCCGGATGATCTGCGAGGACGAGGACAACCACCTGGCCTACTGCCACGAGGAGTTGCTCCGCCTCGCCGCCGCCGGGCACGGCCCCACGATCCACCGCGTGCTGCGCGCGAGCGCGCTCACCGAGATCAAGGTCTACCGCGACGTGAGCCTCGCCGTGATGAGCCACATGGGCCGGCTCCTGCAGTGGCCCAAGGCCAAGTCCGCGGCGCTCGCCGCGGGCATCCACGGGATGTACGCGTACGAACGCTTCGGCGGCTGGCACCGGATGATCAGCCTCTCGATGCCGGAGCGACGCGGCGCCCTCGACGGGCCCGCCACTCCCGCACCCGCCACCTGACCCCGGGCGCGCGCTCCTCCGAGTGCCGCACCCCGATTGCCGGGTGCGCGCCCCGGTAGCAGCGTGGACCGCATGACGCAGACCCCTGCTCCGGTTCTCCGCCTGCGCGGACCGAGCCAGGCGCGCACACAACGGCCGGCCACCCGCGACTTCCGGTGGCCGGCCGTTGTCGCCGCCGTGTACACGATCGTCCAACTCGCGCTCGCCGTCCCGGGGACGGGGCTCGGCTGGGACGAGACGGTGTACGTCAGCCAGGTCACGCCCGGCGCAGATGCCGCGTTCTTCAGCGCGCCGCGTGCCCGGGGCATCACCCTGCTCATCGCCCCGCTGACCGCCTTCACCTCGTCCGTCGAGGCGCTGCGCGTCTATCTGGCGCTGCTGTCGGGCGCCGGCCTGTTCCTCGCGCTGTGGGTGTGGAAGCGACTGCTCCCCGCATCCGTACTCGCCGTGGCCGGCGCGCTGTTCGCCGGACTGTGGATCACCGTGTTCTACGGTCCCCAGGCCATGCCCAACCTCTGGGTCGCCCTCGGGGCACTCTTCACCGTCGGCTGCTTCCTGCGGGCCGCCCGGGACCCGTCCGACGGTACGGCCCTCATCGGCCTCGGTGCCGGCGTCGCATTCGTCGCCCTGATGCGGCCCACCGACGCGTTCTGGCTGGCCGCGCCGCTCGCCGCCGTCGCACTGTGCGTCAGGGTCTGGCGGCACCCGGTCCTGCTGCTGGTGCTCGCCGCGGGAGCGGCGGTCGGCTGCGCCCCATGGGTCGTCGAGGCGTATGTCAGCTACGACGGGCTCCTTGCGCGGCTGCGGCGTGCGAGCGAGATCCAAGGGCTCCTCGGCCCACACTTTGCCGTCGACGACCAGGTGCGCTCACTCGACGGACGGTCGCTGTGCCGCCCGTGCGACGTGCCCTGGAAGCGGCCGGTCACCGCCCTGTGGTGGTTCGTCCTGCCTCTGTTCGTCGCGGGCGGCTGCGCGGCGGCGATGCGCACCCGGCGGCCCTCCGGCATTCTGGTTCCGGCGCTGACCGGTCTGTCGCTGGCCGTGCCGTATCTGCTGCTCATCGGCTACGCCGCCCCGCGCTTCCTGCTGCCCGCCTACGCGCTGCTCGCGCTGCCCGCGGCGCTGTGTCTGACCCGGATCGCCGCGTACGCACGGCCGCGCCCCCTGGTCGCCGTCGCACTCGCTGTGCTGCTGGCCGGACATCTGGCGATCCAGTACTCCGTCCTCAACGGCGCCGTCTCGTGCAACCGCGCCAACCGCCTGGCCTTCGACCGGATCGCCGCCGAACTCAACCTCCAGGGCATGCGCCCGCCCTGCGCGATCAGTGGTGCGGAAGCCGTGCGGATCGCCTTCTTCACCGGCTGCGCCTCACGCCTGACCGGCGGCCACGACGGCAGCATCACCCCGGCCGGGCTCGTCGCGCTCGCCCGTGACCGGCCGGTGGCGTTCGTGGTGACGGGTGAGAGCCGGCCACCGTCGTACGCCCGTGGCTGGCGCCTCACGCGCCTCCCGGATCTGCCGGGCCGCCACAACTCCCGCGCCTATCTGGCACCGACCGTCCGGCCGGCACCGACGCCCGGGGCCGGGCCGGGCCGTGTCTGACACATGGCGCCGTCCGCCGTCCGCCTGGGCCCTGTCCGGGCGATCCTGTCGGGCGCGCGGCGACAGCTACGACACCTCTGCTGTGTTGTCGAAGTCGCCCAGGTACGTCCAGTACGAGGGCGATCTCCCCCGGCCTCCGGCCGGGCGGTGCCCCTGCCGCCTTGCGATGCGTCCCCTCGGCCCTGGGGGGCCTGGGGAGACCCCATGCCTCGGCCC